>NZ_JBEYFB010000007.1:0-239071 GCF_040634135.1 Streptomyces sp. NPDC007164 | reverse complement strand
GGGGCTTTCCTCCGGGCTTTTCCCTTCGGTCTTGCGTTTCCGACTCTATCAGACTCTTTCGTGTCCGATTCCCGGTCGAAGCGGGATCCTGCTTTTCGCTTTCCAGTTCTTCGCTTTCGCGTTTCCCTTTCCGGCGGTTCCAACCCTACCAGACTCTTTTTCGTTCCGTTTCCGGTTCGAATTTGAATTCTGGTGACCGTTGGAGCGGTCTTTGCCTCTCGGCTGATTCGACTTTATCAGAAAGATTCGGCCGAAAAATCGGCTTCGCGATCCGAAGTAAGGGAATCGATGGCCCCGCGGAAATTCAATTCCCGGCGAGAGCGAAGTAGAGACTAACTGCTGGGCCCGGACTTGTCCAGTCCGAGGCAACCGTTAAAATCTACCTCCCCATGTCGGCCATGTCAATGGCTTTTTGGGGCGAGGAGGAGACTAGCAGGTCAGAGGGGTCGTCCGCACATCAGGCGGCCACCGGAAGTTCGGCGCTTCGTTCCGTGGGGTCGACGTCGCCGCCGTCCCCGGCTCGCGCTGCTCGGCCGCCCAGGATGTAGACGTAGGCGAGGAAGGCCGCCTCGGCCACGATGCCGATGGTGATGCGTCCCCAGGTCGGGAGGCCCGAGGGGGTGACGAAGCCTTCGATCAGGCCGGAGACGAACAGGACCAGGGCGAGGCCGATGGCCATGCCGATCGCGGCCCGGCCCTGCTGGGCGAGGGCCGAGCGCCGGCTCATCGGGCCCGGGTCGATGACGGTCCAGCCGAGGCGCAGGCCCGTACCCGCGGCGACGAAGACGGCGGTGAGTTCGAGCAGGCCGTGCGGGAGGATCAGCCCGAGGAAGGTGTCGAGCCGGCCGGCCGAGGACATCAGGCCGATGCCGACACCGAGGTTGAGCACGTTGATGAAGAGGATCCAGATCACCGGGATGCAGAGGAACGCTCCCAGGACCAGGCACATGGCTGCGGCCTGGGCGTTGTTCGTCCATACCTGGGCCGCGAACGATGCGGCCGGGTGGCTGGAGTAGTACGTCTCGTACTCCCCGCCCGGACTGGTCATGCGGCGGAGGTCCTCCGGGGCCGCGATGGCCGACTGGACCTCCGGATGCGCGCCGATCCACCAGCCGATGACTGCGGCCAGCAATGTCGAGAGGACCGCGGTGGGTATCCACCAACGCCTGGAGCGGTAGACGGCGGCGGGGAATCCGGCCGTGAGAAAGCGGGTGGCGTCGCGCCAGGATGCTCGGCGGGTGCCGGTGACCGTGGCTCGGGCACGGGCCACGAGCTGGGTGAGGCGTGCCGTAAGAATCGGGTCCGGGGTGCTGGACTGGAGGAGCGAGAGATGGGTGGCCGTGCGCTGGTAGAGCTCGACGAGTTCGTCGGCTTCCGTGCCGGTGAGCCGGCGCCCTCGGTGCAGGAGATGGTCCAGGCGGTCCCACTCTGCGCGGTGGGCGGTCACGAAGACATCGAGATCCATGGTCGGCTGCTGCTCCAGGCATGGGTGCGTACGGGTTCGTACTACGGCGGCGCGCTGCCGGTCAGCTTGGCAGACTGAGGCCCCGAGGGGCAGGGATGGTCGGCGAAGGGTGGGGCGGCGATGAATGAGCTCGTGACCGGGGACGCGGTCGTGTTGGGGCTGCGGCCGGCGAAATTGCCGAGCCGGGCGCTGGCACTGGCCATCGATCTTGCCGTGGTGGGGGCGGCGTTCGTCCTGGTGTCGATCGGGCTGGCCATCGCGACGGCGTCGCTGGACGACGCGGCGCTCGCGGCGGTGTCCGTGGCGGCGTTCCTGCTGGTACTGGTGGGTGGGCCCATCGCGGTGGAGACGCTGAGCCACGGGCGTTCGCTCGGGAAGCTGGCGTGCGGGCTGCGGGTGGTGCGGGACGACGGGGGGCCGATCCGGTTCCGGCATGCGCTGGTGCGGGGGGCCATCGGGGTCGTGGAGATTCTGATGACGTTCGGGGTTGTCGCGTGTAGCGCCTCGCTGGTGTCGGCGCGGGGGCGGCGGCTCGGTGATGTGTTCGCGGGGACGCTCGTCGTACGGGAGCGGATGCCCGCGGGGCGGGCCGCCGCCGTGCCGCCTCCGCCGCCGTGGCTCGTCGGGCGGTTCGCGGGGCTTGATCTGTCGGCGGTGCCGGAATCTCTGTGGCTGGCGGTTCGGCAGTACCTGACCCGTATGCATCAGCTCGATGCGCAGGTGGGGTGGTCGATGGCGGAACGGCTGGCCGGGGAGTTGGCGGAGCGGACCGGAGTGCCGGTGCCCGAGGGGGTGCCGGCCGGGGCGTATCTGGCAGCGGTGGTGAACGAGCGGCAGGCGCGGGATGCGCGGCGGGTGTTCGCCGCCGCCCAGGATTCGGCTGCACGTGATGGTCATGGTGACCGTGATGGACGTGATGGCCGTGGTGGTTCCGCGGGGCAGGCCGGTCGGCCGGGGGGTGGCGTTGTGGTCGGTGGGGCTCCGGTGGGTGGTGGAGCTGGGGTGGCTGTGCCGGCTGTGGGGGATGAGGAGAGTCGGGTGCCGCCTGCTGCCACGGGGTTCGCACCGCCCGCCTAGAACGACGAGGGCGGGGACTCCAGGTCTTCGAGCTCGATGCCTGGGGCCGAGACGACCACGTCGCCGGCGATGTGGACGGTGTGCTGCTCACCGGTGTCCAGTGCGCTGACCTGGTATTCGTCCACGGTCAGAGGGCCGTTGTCAGTGGTGTGCGCTTCACTGTTCACCAGGGCCCAGGACTGGTCGACGGTGCGGGGGGCGAGGACCGGGTCCGTGAAGGCGACCAGGCGGACGCGGGTCGCGGGGGAATCGGGGGTGAGTCTCAGCAGTCGTGCGGTCGCGACGAGGAACGCGGGGGAAGTGCCGGTGAAGGCGTGGGCGCGCACATTGCCTTCGGTGGCATGGGTTCCGGTCGGGTCGGTACGGACCCAGGTGACGCCTTCGAGGGCGGCGCCGCGGACCTGCCAGCTTGCGGCGTGGAGTTCGAGGCGGATGGGTCGGCCCAGCTCGTCGAGGGTGAGGTCGACCGATCCGAGGTGGTCACCGGAAGGGGCGGTGGTACGGGAGAGGTAGCGCCAGCCGGAGGGGCCTGGTGCGCATTGGAAGTGTTCTTCGCCGAGGGGGGTGTGATCGTGAAGATCGTGGAGCGAATATCGGCCGCGGGGCATGGGGTCCTTCGGGGTTCCTCGGGCTGAGCGGGTGGCGCTTTACGGGGCAGGCCCCCGACACGGGGGTGCGGGGGCCTGCGCTCGTAGCTGCTCTTGCTTCTGCTGCTACTGCTGAAGCTGTTCCGTCTGTCGGCGGCCGCCGGTCGTCACTGACCGGTGGTGACGTGGGCGGTCGCCGACGGGCGGGATCAGTAGCGGTAGTGGTCGGGCTTGTACGGGCCGTCGACCTCGACACCGATGTACGCGGCCTGCTCGGGGCGGAGCGTCGTGAGCCTCACGCCGAGCGCGTCGAGGTGGAGACGGGCGACCTTCTCGTCCAGGTGCTTGGGCAGCACGTAGACATCGGTCGGGTACTCCTCGGGCTTGGTGAACAGCTCGATCTGGGCCAGGGTCTGGTCCGCGAACGAGTTGGACATGACGAACGAGGGGTGGCCGGTGGCGTTGCCCAGGTTCAGCAGGCGGCCCTCGGACAGCACGATGAGGACCCTGCCGTCGGGGAACGTCCAGGTGTGGACCTGCGGCTTGACCTCGTCCTTGACGATGCCGTCGATCTGCGCCAGACCGGCCATGTCGATCTCGTTGTCGAAGTGGCCGATGTTTCCGACGATGGCCTGGTGCTTCATCTTGGCCATGTCGGCGGCCATGATGATGTCCTTGTTGCCCGTCGTGGTGACAAAGATGTCGGCCTGGCCGACGACGTCGTCGAGCGTGGCGACCTGGTAGCCGTCCATCGCCGCCTGCAGGGCGCAGATCGGGTCGATCTCCGTGACGATGACCCGGGCGCCCTGGCCGCGCAGGGACTCCGCGCAGCCCTTGCCCACGTCGCCGTAGCCACAGACGACGGCGGTCTTGCCGCCGATCAGGACGTCCGTGGCGCGGTTGATGCCGTCGATCAACGAGTGGCGGCAGCCGTACTTGTTGTCGAACTTGGACTTGGTGACGGCGTCGTTGACGTTGATCGCCGGGAAGAGGAGGGTGCCGTCGCGGTGCATCTCGTACAGCCGGTGCACACCGGTCGTGGTCTCCTCGGTGACGCCGCGGATCTCGGACGCCAGCTGGGTCCACTTCTGCGGGGCCTCGCCGAGGGTGCGGTTCAGCAGGGTGAGGATGTGGGCGTACTCCTCGCTGTCCGCGGTCGACGGGTCCGGGGCGGCACCGGCCTTCTCGAACTCGACGCCCTTGTGGACGAGGAGGGTGGCGTCACCACCGTCGTCGAGGATCATGTTCGGGCCGCCGGTGGGGGTGTTCGGCCAGGTCAGGGCCTGCTCCGTGCACCACCAGTACTCCTCCAGCGTCTCGCCCTTCCAGGCGAAGACCGGGACGCCCGCGGGGGCTTCCGGGGTGCCGTTCGGGCCGACGGCGATGGCCGCGGCGGCGTGGTCCTGGGTGGAGAAGATGTTGCAGGAGGCCCAGCGGACCTCGGCGCCGAGGGCGACCAGGGTCTCGATCAGCACGGCGGTCTGCACGGTCATGTGCAGCGAGCCGGTGATGCGGGCGCCGGCCAGCGGCTGCGTTGCGGCGTACTCCTTGCGGATCGACATCAGGCCGGGCATCTCGTGCTCGGCGAGGGTGATCTCCTTGCGGCCGAACGTCGCGAGGGAGAGGTCGGCGACCTTGAAGTCCTGTCGATTGGCGACCGTCGTCATAACGGGCTGCTCCTCGTAGATGGGTCGAGGTGGGGCACGGATGGCTCTGCGGCGGCGGGCACACGAATGCCCGGGCGCTCGCAGCGCAGTCCGTCGGAGGCCCTCTCTCCCTCGGCCGGTCCGCTCGTGCGGGCCGATCGACCGCCATCAGCAGCGACGTCTGACACTGCCGTCGAATCTACACCGATCGGCCCAGTCGCTCCCAGTCCGCCCCGGGACGGGAGGTGTCCGGGAGGGCGGGGTGTCGGGGCGGGGGCGGCGCGAGGGGCTAGAGGGGTGAGAGGGGTGAGAACGGGCCGGAGGGCGTATGGGCAGGTGGAAGGTGGGCCGGGGCTGGGCGGGGCGGTGAGGTGCCGGGTGGAGCGGGCGGGCCGAGCGGGCCGAGCGGGCCGAGCGGGCCGCCGAGTGCAGCGGACGGCCGGGATCAGTGGCCGGATTTCTTCAAGGTGTCCGGGGTTTCGTCCCCGGGGCCCTCGGGACCCTCGGGACCCTCGGGAGCGCCGCCCGGGGCCTTGCCGGGGTTGGTGCCGGCCGCTGCGGCTGCCTCGTTGTAGATGTCCGGTTCCAGGTAGATGACCCGGGCGATCGGGACCGCTTCGCGGATCCGGCTCTCGGCGGCGTTGATGGCGTTGGCGACCTCGGTGGCCGTGTCGTCGTGCTGTACCGCGATCTTGGCGGCGACGAGCAGTTCCTCCGGGCCGAGGTGGAGCGTACGCATGTGGATGACGCCGGTGACCGTGTCGCCGTCGACGACGGCGGCCTTGATCCTCTCGACCTGGTCGGTGCCGGCGGCCTCGCCGAGCAGGAGGGACTTCGTCTCGGCGGCGAGCACGATCGCGATGATGATCAGCAGGATGCCGATGCAGAGGGTTCCGATGCCGTCCCAGACGCCGTTGCCGGTCGCGAGGGCCAGGCCGACGCCCGCGAGGGCGAGCACCAGGCCGATCAGCGCGCCGAGGTCCTCCAGCAGTACGACGGGGAGCTCGGGGGCCTTCGCCCGGCGGACGAACTCCCTCCAGGAGAGCGAACCGCGGGTCTGGTTGGACTCCTTGATCGCCGTACGGAAGGAGAAGCCCTCGGCGATGATCGCGAAGACCAGCACGCCGACCGGCCAGTACCAGGCCTCGATCTCGTGCGGGTGCTTGATCTTCTCGTAGCCCTCGTACACCGCGAACATGCCACCGACCGAGAAGAGCACGATGGAGACGAGGAACGCGTAGATGTAGCGCTCGCGGCCGTAGCCGAAGGGGTGCTGGGGGGTGGCCTCGCGCTTGGCCTTCTTGCCGCCGAGCAGCAGCAGGCCCTGGTTGCCCGAGTCGGCGACCGAGTGGACGCTCTCCGCGAGCATCGACGACGAGCCACTGAACAGGAACGCCACGAATTTGGCCACTGCGATCGCGAGGTTGGCGCCGAGTGCCGCCACGATCGCCTTGGTTCCGCCTGACGCACTCATGGGTGCCTGGTGTCCCTTCTTCGGTGCTGCGGCCCTGGCGCCGCGGTACGGCCGGACATTGTTGCAGTCGCTGGTGCGGACGGTACGTCAGACCACCACTGTGGCGCGGAACAGAGTTCCCGTACCGGACACTTCGGTCTTTTCGCCGGATGGTACGAACACGGAGGCGCCGGGGGCGAGGTCGAATTCGCCGGCTTTCGGGGCTCCCCCGGTGCAGAGCAGGATCTGCGGGGCGTCCCTGGTCAGGTCGACGGGGGCGGCGCCGGGCGAGAGGTCGAAGCGGGAGAGCCGGAATTCGTCCACGGGCGTCTCGTACAGTTCCTCGCCGGTCGGCGAGGCCTCGGGGCGCAGGACGCCGGGATCGGTCGCCTCGAAGCGGACGATGCGGAGGAGTTCGGGTACGTCGATGTGCTTGGGCGTGAGTCCGCAGCGCAGCACGTTGTCCGAGTTGGCCATGATCTCCACGCCGAGGCCGTCGAGGTAGGCGTGCGGGACTCCCGCGCCGAGGAACAGGGCCTCGCCGGGCTGGAGCTCGACGTAGTTCAGCAGCATCGCCGCGATGACGCCGGGGTCGCCGGGGAAGTGGTGGGCGATCCGGGCGTACGGGGCGTGGGCGCCGCCGAGGCGTTCGGCGGCTGCCGCGGTCAGGTTCACCGTTTCGGCCATCTCCGCGGGGTCGGCGCCGAGGACCGCGGTGAGGACCTCGCGCAGGGCGGCCTCTTCGGGGTGGGCGCCGAGCAGGTCGACGTACGGCTTGAGGGAGTCGACGCCGAGCGCCGCCATCGCCTCGGCCGCCTCGGTGGGCCGGCGGAAGCCGCACAGGCCGGCGAAGGGGGTGAGCGCGCAGATCAGCTCGGGCTTGTGGTTGGCGTCCTTGTACGTGCGGTGGGGCGCGTCGATCGGGACGGACCGGCGCTCCTCGTCCTCGTAGCCCCGCTTGGCCTGTGCGAGGTCGGGGTGGACCTGGAGGGAGAGCGGGGCGCCGGCGGCGAGCAGTTTGAGGAGGAAGGGGAGGCGGGGGCCGAACTTCTCGACGGTGGCCCGGCCGAGTTCGCGCTCGGGGGCGGCGGCGATGACGTCGGTGAGGGGCTGTTGGGGGGTGGGCTCGCCGGGGCCGGTGTTGGCTGCGGTGTTGGTGTTGGGGGCGGTGCTGAGGTTGGTGCTGGTGCTGGGGGCGGTTATGCGGGTGAGGAGCGAGGGGGCGCCGGGGTGGGCACCCATCCACATCTCGGCCTGGGGTTCGCCGGTGGGGGCGATGCCGAGCAGTTCGGGGATGGCGGTGGTGGAGCCCCAGGCGTAAGGGCGCACGGTGTTGGAGAGCCGGTCCATGGTGTTCGTCCTTGTGAGATGCGTGGATCGGGGGTGCGGTGCTCTGGTGCGGTGCTCTGGTGCGGGGGCGTGGTGCGGTGTTCTGGCTCCGGGCCCTGGTGGCAGGGCCTCTGGTCAGGCGCCGGTTGCCGACGCCAGGGCCACGTAGACGGCGGCGAAGTCGGTGACCGCTAGCAGTTCGGCGAGGGCTTCGAGCTCGGTGCCCTCGTCCGGTTCGAGTTCGCTGATCGCCGTGTCGTGGCCCAGGGCCAGTTCGCGGGCGGCGGGGGCCGCGCTCAGGCCGCCGGTGGGGCGGTCGCGGAGCAGTACGACGCGGGCGTGCAGCGGATCGGGCTCGTCGACCCGGTCTCGGAAGAAGTCGTCGGGGTCGGCCCCGGCGGCGAACGTGCCCGCCAGCATCGCGCCGTGCGCGGGCAGTGCCTCGGGCAGTTCGGCGGCCAGGGCCGGCCGGCCGGACAGCTCGGCCAGGACGGCGGCGAATCTGCGGCCGACGGGAGCGGCGGCTTCGCCCTCGGTCCAGATCAGGGGCAGGCTGTCGGCGAGTTCGGCCGCGAGGGTCTTGGCCGGGTTGCTGTACGTGGCGATGGCCGGACCGCAGCGTTCCGCGGTGCGGTCCAAGCGGTCGGCGACGCTCTGGAGTGCCTCGGCCGGCGCGGTGAGCAGGCCGACCCGGTCGAGCAGGGCGAGCAGCGGGGTGAACAGGGCCCAGAGCGTGCCGGGTCCTGCGGCCGATGTCTCGGCGTCGTACTCGCCGTGCGGGGCGGAGGCCATCGGTACGACGAGTCCGTGCGCCCCGTCGATCGCCTCGCGCAGCGGTGACTGGCGGGGGGTGACGGCGACGACGCTGCAGCCTCGGCGGTACGCCTGCTCGGCGAGGAGGGCGAGGCCCGGCTCGGAGCCGTCGGCCGTGACGATCAGCAGCAGGTCGACGGAGCCGGCCCAGCCGGGCAGGGTCCAGCGCATCGCGCCCGCGGCGGGGGCGACCCCGGTGGGGTGGATGCGGGTGACCGGTGCGGAGGCGCCGGCCAGGGCGGTGATCAGGTCGGCGACGCCGGATGCGGCGGTGCCGGAGCCGGCGACCAGTACGGCGCGGGGGCGGCCCTCCGGGTTCAGTTCGGCGATGCCCGCCTCGGCGGCGTGCCGGGCGGCGGTACGGACCCGGGCCCCGGCTTCGGCGGCGCCGCGGAGCAGGCCGCGGCGGTCGGCTCGGGCCAGGGCTTCCGGGGCGTCGAGCAGCGACTCGTCGAGCATGGGGACGGTCCTCCGATCACCGTGCGGGGTGCGGGGCGGTGGGCGTTTGCACCGTGCGCCGTTACGCGGGGCGGCGGGCCTCGTCGACGAGGAGGACGGGAATGCCGTCCCGTACCGGGTAGGCCAGGGCGCAGTCCTTGCCGGTGCAGACCAGTTCGGGGGTGTCGGCCGCCGACCGGTCTTCGAGCGGGGAGTGACAGGCCGGGCAGGCGAGGATCTCCAGGAGGCCGGCTTCGAGCGGCATGGGGTGGGTCCCTTCGAGCTACGGATCAGGCGACGTCAGCCTACCGCCGGGGGGCGGGGTGGGCCCGGGGGGCCCGGGGGTGGGGGTACGGGGGTACGGGGTTGGGTGCGGGTGCGCCTGCGGCGGGCTGTTCCCCTGCCCGCCCCTTCCCGTAACCGGGGCGCTGCCCCGGACCCCGCTCCTCAAGCGCCGGGGGGGCTGGAAATGGCGGCGGGCAGCCGGTGCCTGGACGGTTGAGGGCGAACCCGGCGCAGAGCCGCCGAGCCCGGAAGTGGTGTTCGGCTGGTTGATGTTCGGCTAGTTCGATGTGTCCGGTGTGCGGATCAGGGTCAGGACCTCGTCGCGTACGGACGCCATCGTCTGTTCGTCGCGGGCTTCCACGTTCAGGCGCAGCAGGGGTTCCGTGTTGGAGGCCCGGAGGTTGAACCACCAGTCGGGGGTCGTGACCGTCAGGCCGTCCAGGTCGTCGGTCGTGGCTCCGGGGCGGGTTTCGAAGGATGCTCGTACCGCCGCCGTGCGGGCCTTCTGGTCGGCGACGGTGGAGTTGATCTCGCCGGAGCCGGCGTAGCGGTCGTACCGGGCGACCAGTTCGGAGAGGGGTGCCCGGCCGCCCCCCAGCGCGGCCAGCACGTGGAGTGCGGCCAGCATGCCCGTGTCGGCGTTCCAGAAGTCGCGGAAGTAGTAGTGCGCGGAGTGTTCGCCGCCGAAGATCGCGCCGTGCTCGGCCATCTCCGCCTTGATGAAGGAGTGGCCCACCCGGGTACGGACCGGGGTGCCGCCGTTCTCGCGGACGACCTCGGGGACCGAGAGCGACGTGATCAGGTTGTGGATGACGGTGCCCTCGCCGCCGTTGCGGGCGAGTTCCCGGGCGGCGACCAGGGCGGTGATCGCGGACGGCGAGATGCCTTCGCCCCGCTCGTCGACGACGAAGCAGCGGTCCGCGTCGCCGTCGAAGGCGAGGCCGAGGTCGGCGCCCTCGGCCACGACCCGGGCCTGGAGGTCGACGAGGTTCTTCGGGTCGAGGGGGTTGGCCTCGTGGTTGGGGAACGTGCCGTCGAGTTCGAAGTACATCGGTACGAGGTCGACGGGCAGGTCCGCGAAGACGGTGGGAACGGTGTGGCCGCCCATGCCGTTGCCCGCGTCGACGACGACCTTCAGCGGCCGGATGGACGTCAGGTCGACCAGGGACAGCAGGTGGGCCGCGTAGTCGGCGAGCGTGTCGCGCCCGGTGACGGTGCCAGGTACGGCGACCGGCTGCGGGGCGCCGGTCTCCGACCACTTCTCGACCAGGGCGCGGATCTCCAGGAGTCCGGTGTCCTGGCCCACGGGTGCGGCGCCCGCCCGGCAGAGCTTGATGCCGTTGTACTGCGCCGGATTGTGGGACGCGGTGAACATCGCGCCGGGCAGGCCCAGGCTGCCCGAGGCGAAGTACAGCTGGTCGGTGGAGCAGAGGCCGATGAGCGTGACGTCCGCGCCGCGCGCCGCGGCTCCGCGCGCGAAGGCTCCCGAGAGGGCGGGCGAGGAGGGCCGCATGTCGTGGCCGATCACGATCGCGTCCGCGTCCGTCACCTCGACGAACGCCGCCCCGAACTGCTCGGCCAGGAATTCGTCCCACTGGTCGGGCACCACTCCGCGCACGTCGTACGCCTTCACGATCTGCGACAGATCAGCAGCCACGGCCGGTCCTCCTGAAATTTCTTCGGACCGCCCAAACTACCCGGCGGCGGCTCGGGCGAGCCGCCGGGCGGGGGCGTACGCGGTGCTCAGGAGTCCGGTGAGCGCAGCACCCGCAGATGGCCGCGGCGTGCGACCTCCATCGGATCGGCCGCGTGCGGGCCGCTGCCCCTGCCGTCCCTGCCGCGGTCCTGCGGCCGCGCCGCTTCCCGTACGGCATTGGCGAGCGCTTCGAGATCGTCGCCGCTGGGGCGGGTGGGGGCTGAGGGGTCGGAGAGCCGGACGACCTCCCAGCCGCGTGGGGCCGTCAGCCGCTCACTGTGCTCGGCGCAGAGGTCGTAGCAGTGGGGCTCGGCGTAGGTGGCGAGCGGGCCGAGGACCGCAGTCGAGTCGGCATAGACGTACGTCAGTGTCGCGACGGCAGGGCGGCCGCACGCGGTGCGCGAACAGCGACGTACAGGGCTCACGATGTTGGACGGTACCGCACTCTTGAGCGGGCTGCGACGACTCTCCCCCGGCTCACCCCACCGTGTCGCCCTGTGTCCGCCGGTACAAACGCGTTCCGGACACTCCGTCCGACCTGCGGAAGGACGGAGAAATCCGGGTCGTACCGGCAACGATTCCGGTCACCACTCGGCACAAAAGCTGTCATACAGCAGGAGATCAACGGTCAGGAGCGGGGCCTGAAACGTGCCCCTGGTTGGCCGGATTGTTCAGGATTGGACATGCCGGTGCCTTGTCGGGGAGCGGCGATCCGTCCGCCCCGCCGAGGGTTACCCTGCGTCAGTGATGGACAGCCCCGTACCGCCGCACCCGTCCGAGCCGCGCCCACGCCGTCGTGACCGTCATGGCCGCGGCATGCGGGGGCCCGTCGCCCCGCCCCAGGTGCCGCTCTCCGCCAGCCGGGCGGAGAACTTCCGCGATCTCGTGCAGGACTCGGTGGAGCGGCTGGAGCGGCGCTGGCCGCAGCTGACCGACGTCGACTTCGTGGTGCTCGATGTGCCGGGTACGCAGGAGGAGACGGTTCCGCTGGGGCAAGCGGTCTCCGCGGAGAAGGGCCGGCCCGCGCAGATCGTGGTCTACCGGCGGCCGGTCGAGATCCGTACCAAGAACCGCGACGAGCGCGCCCTGCTGGTGCACGAGGTCGTGGTGGAACAGGTCGCGGAGCTGCTCGGGCTCGCCCCGGAGTCCGTGGACCCCCGGTACGGGCAGGAGTAGCGGGGCCGAAACAGGGCACGGACGTACGGAAGGGGCCGGTGTTCCGGTCCCGCCCGCACGTCCGTTGCGTCGCCCTCGTCCTGGACTGCGTCGCCCTTGTCCTGGACTGCGTTGTCCTCGTTCTGGGCTGCGTTGTCCTTGTCCTGGAATGCTCAGTCGTCCAGGACAGACAGGTCCTGTTCGGCCGCCGGCACCTCGACCGTTCCGTTGTCGTCCGACAGGGTCTGCACGGTGAACATCTGGATGCCGCCCTGCGTGACGGTGAGCATGCGCGAGGCGTGGACCGGGCCGCCCGACTCCGTCTCGACCGTCAGTGCGTAGCCGCCCTTGAGCCCGGCCGGTACGGGCGGGGTGACCGCCAGCGTCGTACCGCCCTTGACCGTGTACTTCTTGACGGTCTGTTCGCCGCCCCCGCTGCCCGCCGACGCGGTGACCTTCACCGTGGCGGTGGCCCCCGGCGCGGCGAGCGAGAGGATCGAGCCCTTGTCCCGGTTGTCGGCCACGGTCGCCCGCGCGCCCACCGGGCCGGTCGCCGGGATGTAGCCGACCTCCTGCTTGTCGCCGGTGCCGCGGACCACACGCAGTGCGGCGACCACCGGGGTGCCCTTCTCGCCCTTGGCCGGGGTCAGCAGCAGGGAACCGGCCTCGCCCTTGGTGATGTCCTTCAGGTCGACGCCCGCGGTCATCCGGGACTTGACGTGGAGCTGGTTCTGCCCGACCGGCGAGAACGAGCCGGTCTTGCCCATGAGTTTCACCGTCAGGTCGGCGTCGGCGTCGCCCGGTGCGAAGGCCACGAGACGGACCGAGGTGGCGTCCGCGGGGATGCCGGGGAGCACCAGGGTGCCCGTCGGGGTGGCGGAGGCGGCCAGCCAGTCGCTGCCGGTCTTCTCGTCCGCGGTCCTGATGACCGCGCCGACACGTCCGGTGCGGGTGGTGACGTGGACGGTCACGTCCTCGGTGACCTCGCTGGTGAGCGTGGAGATCAGGACCGGGACGCCGGACCGGGCCGGCACCGTGATGCCCTCGCCGACGTCCGACTTGAGCGAGCCGTCGGGGCCGTACAGCTCGACGTCGGCGACGGCCGCGGTGTCGTCCGGGTTGGTCAGCTGTACGTAGTCCTCGCGGGACTTCGATGTGCTCGCGGCCGGGAACCAGAAGTCGGTGTCGGGGGCGGTGCAGCTGACACCGAGCAGGCCGCGGGCGCTGCCGGCCTCGACCATGGTGGTCTGCTGGGTGGTCCAGCCGGGGGCCAGCCGGCCGGTGGCGGTGCCGACCAGGGCGGGGGTGTCGGCGCCGGACTCCTCGGCCGTGACCGGTTTGCCGGTCTCCTTGAGCGAGACGACCGGCTTTCCGGGATCCGCCTTCTTCCCGCCCTTGTCGTCCTTCTTCCCGTCCTTGTCGCCCTTGTCGCCCTTCTTCCCGCCGTCGGCCGTGGTCGCGGTGGCCTTCTGCAGTTCGGCCGCACCGGCCTCGCCGCCGCTGCCCGCCGGGGTGAAGGAGGTGTAGGTCGTCTCCGCGAGTTCCGAGAGACCGGGGGCCGGGCAGAGCAGGCTGGACCGTTCCACTGGCAGCTGTGCGGCGGTCTTCGCCTCTGCCGTGCCCCCGTCGCCGGGCGCGGTGAGCGCGGCGAATCCGGTGACTGCGGCGAGGGCGACGGCGCCCGCGATGAGGGACAGGCTGCTGGATTTCACTCGGACTCGCCTCGCGATGCGTTACCGGTCGGCCACGGGTTCTGGCCCGGGGCGGGGTTCTCGTCGGGGTTCTCGTCGGGGTTCCGCGGGTCGTACTGGGGCTGCTGCCCGTACTGGGCCTGGGGGTCGTACGGCGCCTGGGGGTGGGCCTGGGGGTGGGCCTGGGCCTGGGCCTGTGGGTCGTACTGCTGCTGGGCGTAGCCGTACGGGTCGTAGACGTTCTGCTGGTACGGGTCGGCGGCGAGGTGGTCCTGCTGCGTGCCGTACTGGCCGTCCTGGTACTGCTCCCCTTGGTACTGCTCTCCCTGGTACTGCTCCTGTTGGTACTGCTCCCCCTGGTACTGGCCGTCCTGGTACTGCTGGTAGCCGGTGCCCTGGTACTGCTGGGTGTCCCATTCGCCGTACTGCTGCTGCGGGACCGCCGCGTACTGGCCGTCGTCGGTCTGCGGGGCGTAGGCGGCCTGGCCGTCGTCGGCCTGGTGCGGCTGTTGCTCGGGGATCTGCTGGTCCGGGGCCTGCTGGGCGGGGTCGTACTCCTCCGTCTGCTGGGCGGGGTCGTACTCCTCCGTCTGCTGCGACGGGGTCTGCCGACCCGGGTCGTAACCCCCCACCTGCTGCGACGGAATCTGCTGGGGCGGGTCATACTCCCCCGCCTGCTGCGACGGGATGTACTGCCCCGGCGCCTCCGGCGCCCCCGGTGCCTCCGGTGCTTCCTCGGTCTGTTCGGCCTCCGTGCCCGCATCCGTCTCCGCCTGGGCGGCCGCGCGGAGCCTGCGGGCCCGGCGGCCCTCGCCGGCGACCGGCTCCGCGGGGACCGGCACGGTCTCCTCGGGAAGGTCGTCGTCGATCTCCCGGCGTCGGCCGGGCAGCGCGAGGACCAGCAGGACCACGGCCAGCGCCGACTGCGCCCAGATCCAGGCGGTATGGGTGAACGGGGTGTCGTACGTGAGGTCCAGCGTGCCGCCCTCGGCGGGGAGGTCGAAGCCCTGGGCCCAGCCGTCGACGGTCTTGCGGGTCAGCGGCCGGCCGTCGAGCGTGGCCTGCCAGCCGGGGTCGGCGGCGTCCGCGATCCGCAGCACGCGGCCGGAGCCGCCCGCCGGGACCTTGGTGTGCGCCTCGACCGGGAGGGAGCCGACGGGCAGCGGTTCCCCGTCGGTGCCGGACGGCATGATCATGACCCGGGCGACCTGGCGGTCGACCCGCCACAGGGCGCTGCCGTCGAGCTGGCTCAGCCGGCTGAGCCCCGGGGTCGCGTCGAGGACCCGGCTCATCTGCTTCGGGGCGCCGTCGCGGACCAGTACGTAACGGATCGCGAAGCCGCTGAGCTGGCTGCCCTGGTCGGCGCCGGAGCCCGCGACCAGGTTGGCGACGACCTTGTCGAGGTGGCTGTTGCTGCCGCCCGCCTCGGTCAGTTCGGCGTCGCCGAGCCGCGCGCCGGAGCCGCGTACCAGGCTGTACGAGACGCTGGCCGGCGAGGTGCCGCCGAGGACCAGGGTGCGCGGCTGGTCGCGGGTGGTGCTCTCCTCCGCCACGAACGCGGGCACCTGTACCGGGTCGCGGCGCTCCAGCGGGCCCGCCGCGCCACCGATCATCCAGCCCACGGCGGCCAGCGCCGGAGCGAGGCCCGCGGCGAGGGCGATCAGCGCGGCGACCGGCTGCCGCCAGCCGAAGCTGAGTTCGGCGACGCGGATCCGGGCACCGTCCGCGCCCACCAGCGCGGCGGCGATCAGCGCGATGCCGTAGACGAGGGTGGCGGGACCGGCCCAGCCCGAGCCGTTGGCGAGCGCGGCGAAGACCAGTGCCACGAGCGCGACCGCCCACGCGGTGCGTACCGCGAACTGCCGTTCCCCGCGCAGCAGCGCGGCCAGCGCGGCGAGCACGATGCCGAGCAGCAGCACTCCGCCCGCGGCCTTGGGGCCGCCGGGGCTGATGCCGAGCAGGTCGAGCGCGGAGGCCGTGCCCGTACCGATGTCCAGGCCTGCTTCCTTCAGGAAGCCGGACGGACTGGTGAGGAGCGAGAGCGACCAGGGCGCGAGGACGAGCAGCGGGGTGCCGATCACGGCGAGGAAGCGGAGCCCGTACGCGGCGATGTCGTCGCGGCGCAGGGCCAGCACGCCGATGCCGAGGACCGCGGCGAGCGGCCACACGATCGGCGTGAACGCCATCGCGAAGGTGAGGAGCAGGGTGTACGCCCAGGTGGCGCGCCAGCTGCCGCGGGCGTCACCCGCGGCGCGCATGCCGTACGCGGAGGCGGCGGCGCGGGCGATCAGCGGGAGCAGCACGGCCAGTACGGCGGTGCCGAGGCGGCCGGTCGCCAGGGCGCCGGTCGCGGCGGGCAGGAAGGCGTACGCGACGCTCGCCCAGGCCCGCAGCAGCCTCGATTCCAGCAGCGGCCGGGAGACGAAGTAGGCGGTGAGTCCGGCGAGCGGGACCGAGCAGACCAGCAGGAGCGTGAGCGCGAAGCCGGTCGAGCCGAGGAACAGCGCGGACAGTGCCGAGAGCACGGCGAGGTAGGGCGGCGCGGTCTGCGTGCCGCCGGTGCCGACCGTGTGCCAGCCGTCCGCGTACTTGCTCCACAGGTCGGAGACGTCGGCGGGTGCGGGCAGCAGTGCGCCGCCGGCCAGCGCCCCGCCGCCGAGGAGGCCGCGGCAGGCGACGAGCGAGACGAGGAGCAGCACGGCGAAGAGCACCGGACCCGGCTTGCGGCCGATCCGCTTGAGCCGTGCGAACTGCTCGATCTCCAGGAAGTCGGCGTCGTCGCCGCCGGGGCCGGACTCCACGGCGCCGTGCCGGGAGCCGCCCGAGTCGGCGTCGGAGCTGCCGAAGTTCCCGGCGACCTGGTCCACGGTGGCGCGGACGGTGGCGCCGGGCGGCGGGAAGAGTCCGCGCAGTTCGGTCTGGTCCACCACGCCCTTGCCGCGGCTGCGCCGGGCCGCGAGGATCCGGCCGGGCCGCAGCAGGGTGCCGAAGAGTCCGGCGACCTCGTCGACTGCCTGGCCGGGCACCTTGCCGACGAGATAGGCGAGGGTGCGCAGCAGGGTGCCGACGACCAGCCGGAGCATCACCCAGGGCAGTGCCTTGGCGCGGGCGTTGACCAGCATCGTGTAGACGGCGCCGGCCTTGTCGACGCGGTGCGGGGAGGCGACGGAGCGCCCCGCGCAGTCGATGGGGCGGCGCTCGCGGGCGGATGCCTCGGCGTGCCTGAGGATGGCGTCGGGGGCGACGAGCACTCGGTGTCCCGCGACGTGTGCGCGCCAGCACAGGTCGACGTCGTCACGCATCAGGGGGAGCCTGCGGTCGAACCCGCCGAGCTCCTCCCAGATGTCACGGCGGATCAGCATGCCGGCGGTGGAGACGGAGAGCACGGTACGGACCTGGTCGTGCTGGCCCTGGTCCTGTTCGCGCCGGTCGAGTCCGGTCCAGCGGCGTCCGCTGTTGGCGATGGAGACGCCGACTTCGAGCAGCTGCTTGCGGTCGTACCAGCCGCGGAGCTTGGGGCCGACGATCGAGGCGTGCGGGTCGGTGTCGACGACGCGCAGCAGTTCGGCGAGCGCGTCGGGTTCGGGTGCGCAGTCGTCGTGGAGCAGCCAGAGCCACTGCACCGGTTCGCCGTGCGGCAGTTCGGGCAGGTCGTAGGCGTCGTCGCGCCAGCTCCTGCTGACGGGGTCCCAGCTGCTGGGGCGCTTCAGGTACGGCAGGTCCTCGGGGGTGAGGACACCGGCCGTGCGGGTCGCCTCGTCGACGGCGGTGCCGAAGCTCGTACGGCGCGCGAGGTGCAGGACCCGTTCGGCGCCGAGCGCCTCGGTGACCAGTCGCGCGGAGTCGTCGGCGCTGCCGGTGTCGGCGGCGACGATGTTCTGTACGGGGCGTTCCTGCCCGAGCAGCCCGGCGAGCGCGTCGGGCAGCCAGCGTGCGCCGTCGTGGGAGACGAGCACGGCGGTGACGACGTGCCGGGGGAACTCTGGGGTGGCGGCGGCCGCGTACGGCGCCGCCGATTGGCTGTGCACGGACATCGAGGTACGGGCCCTCCGGCCGGGTCCGGGGGGCGTCACCCCGGGGGCTGCATCGGTGTACGCGCGCGCCCCGTCGGGGCGTTGGCGCGTCTCGGACGGGGCCCCACACTAACGGTACGGATAACCGCGATGGCGCCGAGCGCTCGAACGGGGCGGTGGCCGGGCGGGGGTGGAGCCGCGGCGGGCACGGCGATGGCCCGTCGTCTGCGGGCCGGGTGCAGGCGGCGGGCCATGGTCGGTCGTGGTCCGGATGTGCGGTTGTCAGGAGGGCCGGACGGTCCGGGGGTTCCGGGGTTTCCGGGCGCTCCGGATATTCCTGCCGGGAGGCGTTCCGTGGTCGCGGTGTTTCGCGGCGGGACGGTGGTCTGCCTCAGATGGCGGCCTTCTTCAGCCGTCGCCGTTCACGCTCCGAGAGGCCGCCCCAGATACCGAAGCGCTCGTCATTGGAAAGGGCATATTCAAGGCATTCGGACCGGACCTCACAGGCGAGACAGACCTTCTTGGCCTCGCGGGTGGATCCGCCCTTCTCGGGGAAGAAGGACTCGGGATCGGTCTGGGCGCACAGTGCGCGCTCCTGCCAGCCGAGTTCCTCGTCCGCGTCCTCGACCAGCAGTTGCTGGAACAGCTCGGTCATGTGCGCCCCTCGTCTGTCTCTTGCGTCCCGTGATGCGGCCGTTACTGATTGCGGCCGAACGACACGAGTGAAATTACAAGTGTGTAGCTCCGGGCCAGTCAAGCGAAGATCTGCTATTGGCCCCGGTATTCACCCTGCGGAACCAAGCGTATGCGGAAAGTGCGCAAATCACCAAAAACCTGACATATGCCATGGGTCTCGCCGCGTCCTCGTTTCTCACCGAGTGAGACGACCGGGATCACCCCGATGTTTCGATTCGATCACCGAAGCGACCAAGATCACATTCGGGTCACGACGCCTCAACGACGTTTGCGGGCGCGGTTGATGCGCCACATCTCCGGCGCGGTGGCCGCACAAACCTTTCCCCCACCTTCGGTAACCGGATGAGGTGAAACATTACCCCCAAATCGGGCATCAGGTTGACAGCGGAGGATCGAGCCGGTCTCCTTTAATGCATGCCAGCGACTGCCGCGATGTACGCCACCCACCTCCGTGGGTTCCGCACCGCTGTCCAGGCCCGCTGTTGCTGTTCCAGCTGTCGCAGCTGTTGATGCCCCCAGGGCGCCGGCTCCGGCCCAGCTCCTCTCGCAGAACCTCTCCGCAGCGCTTTCCGCAGGTTTTCCGCCCTGCTTCTTCCTCCGCGCGGCCCGAGGCTCTCCCGTCTCCGTGACACCCCGCACATGCACCCCCCATGCCGAGGAACCACCTCATCCATGAACAGCAACAGCGACCTCCAGATCGCCGGCGACATCCTCGAAGTCCAGCACCTCCTCCAGCCCGCCCGCGAGCACCCCGCCACCGTGGCCGAGTTCGTCGGGCTCGCCCGCACCATCGCCGCCGACCGCGCTCGGTGGGAGCCGCTCGTCCGGTACGACACCACCACCCGCTGGTACCACCGGCTGCACACCGGACCGGGCTATGAGGTCTGGCTGCTCAGCTGGGTGCCCGGCCAGGGCAGCGGGCTCCACGACCACGGCCGGTCCTCCGGCGTGCTGACCGTCCTGGAGGGCCGGCTGACCGAGCGCACCGAGCGCGCCGCCCGGGCGCTGGGCTCCGGTGCGCAGCGGGTCTTCGCGCCCGGTTATGTGCACGAAGTGGTCAACGACTCTCTCGAACCGGCCGTCAGTCTGCACATCTACTACCCGGGACTGACCGAGATGCCGATGCACGCGGCGCAGTGCGCCCCGGCGGCCGTGGATGTCGTACCCGCCTGACAAACTGCTGTGCATGCGCATTGTGGTTCTGGCCGGCGGTATCGGTGGTGCTCGTTTTCTGCGTGGCCTCAAGCAGGCCGCGCCCGACGCGGACATCACGGTGATCGGCAACACCGGTGACGACATCCATCTGTTCGGGCTGAAGGTCTGCCCCGACCTCGACACCGTGATGTACACCCTCGGCGGTGGCATCAACGAGGAGCAGGGCTGGGGGCGTACGGACGAGAGCTTCCACGTCAAGGAGGAGCTCGCGGCGTACGGCGTGGGGCCGGAGTGGTTCGGGCTCGGCGACCGCGACTTCGCGACGCACATCGTCCGCACGCAGATGCTGGGCGCGGGCTATCCGCTCAGCGCGGTCACCGAGGCGCTGTGCGCGCGCTGGAAGCCGGGGGTCCGGCTGCTGCCGATGTCCGACGACCGGATCGAGACGCATGTCGCCGTCGACATGGACGGCGAGCGCCGGGCGATCCACTTCCAGGAGTACTGGGTGAAGCTGCGTGCCTCGGTCGAGGCGCAGGCGATCGTGCCGGTCGGCGCCGAGCAGGCCAAGCCGGCTCCCGGAGTGCTGGAGGCCGTCGCCGAGGCCGATGTGATCCTCTTCCCGCCGTCCAACCCCGTCGTGTCGGTGGGGACGATCCTCGCCGTGCCCGGGATCCGGGAGGCCATCGCCGAGGCCGGGGTGCCGGTCGTCGGACTCTCCCCCATCGTCGGTGACGCGCCGGTGCGCGGCATGGCGGACAAGGTGCTCGCCGCGGTGGGCGTCGAGTCGACGGCCGCGGCGGTGGCCACGCACTACGGTTCCGGGCTGCTCGACGGCTGGCTCGTCGACACGGTGGACGCCGGGGCGGTCGGCGAGGTGGAGGCCGCGGGCATCCGCTGCCGTGCCGTGCCGCTGATGATGACCGATGTCGACGCGACGGCCGAGATGGCCCGGCAGGCCCTGGCGCTGGCCGGGGAGGTACGGGCATGAGCGCCGGCGAGGCGCCCTCGTTCCGGGTCTGGGCGCTGCCCGGGATGCCCGAGGTGCGGGCCGGGGACGACCTGGCGAAGCTGATCGCCGCGACCGGTCCCGGGCTGGTCGACGGCGATGTCCTGCTGGTCACCTCGAAGATCGTCTCCAAGGCGGAGGGCCGGATCGTCGAGGCCACCGACCGCGAGGCGGCGATCGACGCCGAGACGGTACGAGTGGTGGCCCGGCGCGGCCCGCTGCGGATAGTCGAGAACCGGCAGGGTCTGGTCCTGGCCGCGGCCGGGGTCGACGCCTCGAACACCCCCGCCGGGACGGTGCTGTTGCTGCCCGAGGACTCCGACGCGTCGGCGCGGGCGATCCGTGACGGGCTGCGGGACACGCTCGGCGTCGAGGTCGGGGTCGTCGTCACGGACACCTTCGGGCGCCCGTGGCGCAACGGGCTGACCGATGTGGCGATCGGCGCGGCCGGGGTCCGGGTGCTGGACGATCTGCGCGGCGGCACCGACGCGCACGGCAATCCGCTGAGCGCCACCGTGATCGCCACCGCCGACGAGCTCGCCTCGGCCGGTGATCTGGTCAAGGGCAAGGTGGAGGGGCTGCCGGTCGCGGTCGTGCGGGGGCTCGGCCATGTCCTGGACGCCGCCGATGCCGAGGGTGCCCGCGCGATGGTGCGGGTCGCGGCCGACGACATGTTCCGGCTCGGTACGTCGGAGGCGGTGCGGGAAGCGGTGACGCTGCGGCGTACGGTCCGCGAGTTCACCGACGAGCCGGTGGACCCGGGGGCGGTGCGGCGGGCCGTGGCCGCGGCGGTGACGGCGCCCGCGCCGCATCACACGACGCCGTGGCGGTTCGTCCTGCTGGAGTCCGAGGAGTCGCGGACCCGGCTGCTCGACGCGATGCGGGACGCGTGGACCGCGGATCTGCGCCGGGACGGGAAGAGTGAGGAGTCGATCGCCAAGCGGGTGCGGCGGGGCGATGTGCTGCGCCGGGCGCCGTATCTGGTGGTGCCGTGTCTGGTGATGGACGGCTCCCACACGTACGGGGACGAGCGGCGGGACGCCGCGGAGCGCGAGATGTTCGTGGTCGCCGCCGGGGCCGGCATCCAGAACTTCCTGGTGACGCTGGCGGGCGAGCGGCTCGGTACGGCGTGGGTGTCGTCGACGATGTTCTGCCGGGACGTGGTCCGCGAGGTGCTGGACCTGCCGGGGACGTGGGATCCGCTGGGTGCGGTGGCGGTGGGGCACGCGGCGGTCGGGCCCGCTCCACGGGCGGTGCGGGACGCGGAGGGGTTCATCGAGGTGCGCTGAGGCCTGGGGGCCTGGAGCGTTTGGGCTCCTGGGGCCCTGGAGGGTTTGGGGGCCTGGGGCCTGGCTCCGGGGGCTTTTGTGCGGGAGCTGCGTGGTCCGGCGCGGGGGCCCGGGTCCGGCGCGGGCGGGGCACTACAGGCGGGCGATGTCACCGCGGGTCATGCGCGGGGCCCGGCGGGCCGGGGTGTGGCCGGACAGCAGGATGAGGCGGGTCACCCGGTGGCGCTGGCCCTCGTAAGGGGCGAGCAGGGCCAGCATCTCCTCGTCGTCGGCGTCCCTGTTGCCCGCCAGGGCGTGGCCGACGATGCCGGGGAGGTGGAGGTCGCCGACCGTGACCGCGTCCGCGGCACCGTTGGAGCGCTGGAGCGTCTCGGCGGAGGTCCAGGGGCCGATGCCGGGGATCAGCTCCAGCCGGGCCATGGCCTGCGGCAGCTCCATGGCCGCCGCCTCCTCCATGCGGCGGGCCACCCGTACCGCGCGCAGGATCGTGCCCGAGCGTTTGGCGTCGACGCCCGCGCGGTGCCATTCCCAGGACGGGATCAGGGACCAGGTGCGGGCGTCCGGCATGACGTGCAGACCCAGCGCGGTGAACGCGGCGTGGTCCGTGGGACCGGGCGCCGGGATGCCGTGCTTCCGGACCAGGAGCCGCCAGGCGCGGTAGGCCTCGTCGGTGGTGACCTTCTGTTCCAGGATCGACGGGATCAGGGACTCCATGACCAGGCCGGTGCGCAGCAGCCGCAGGCCGGGGCGGTGGTGCCGGGTCAGGGCGAGCAGGCGGTGGCGCGGGCGGAAGGCGTCCGGGTCGTCCGTCGCGCCGAGCAGTGTCGGGAGCCGGTCCAGCAGCCACGGTGCGCCGGGGCCCCAGGCCGTCGCCTCGATCCGGCCGCCCCGGGCGGTGAGGCGGAGGGTGCCGGGGCCCGCGGGCGTGCGGCTGGTCCGCCAGGCCGTGCCGTCCCCGGTCATCCGGAAGGTGGGGTCGGCGGGGCCGCGGCGCAGCGGGCCGACGACCAGGCGCAGATCGAAGGGGCCGGGCGGGGTCCACTCACGGGTCAGCGCGTCCGTCGCGGGAGCCGCCGCCTGATGCGGGACGGCCGCGCGAGGGGTGCTGCGGGGGGCGAATCGTCCTGCCACGGTGAGGTCCTCGGTCGTCGGGGTGCCTGTCGAGGGTAAGCGCTGCGGCCGGTGTCCGGCTGCTCGTCGGCCCGCGCGGTTCCGCGATCCGCTTCGGCCGCGCGGTTCCGCGATCCGCTTCGGCCGCGCAGTTCCGCGATCCGCTTCGGCCGCACGGCCTCCGCCGCCGCACGTGCTCCCGCGGTTGCGCCGGCTGCGCGGTGGCGTCTGCCGCTCGGTGGCACGGACCGGCGTCGGCTCCTCGTCGGAGGAGAAGTCGGCTACTCGTCGGAGGAGAAGCGGACGGCCGCGTCCGGGAGGACCGCCCCGCACCAGACGCGGATGCCGTCGCGCAGTTCGTTGTCGGCGCCGACCCGGGCCCCGTCCCCGATGACCGCGCCCGTGAGCACCGTACGGCTGCCGATCCGGGCACCGGCTCCGACCAGCGAGTCCTTGATCACGGCGGCGGGCTCGACGACCGCGCCGGCGAGTATCACGGAGCCGTCGATCCGGGCCCCCTCGCCGATCAGGGCGCCCTCCGCCACCACCGTACCGCCGCTGATCTTGGCGTCGTCGGAGACGGAGGCGGTCGGCAGTACGAGCCGCTCACCGCAGCGGCCGGGCACGGCCGGGGACGGGGCGCGGCCCAGGACCAGATCGGCGGAGCCGCGTACGAAGGCCTGCGGGGTCCCGAGGTCCAGCCAGTACGTGGAGTCGACCATGCCCTGGAGGTGCGCTCCGGCGGCGAGCAGTCCGGGGAAGGTCTCGCGTTCGACGGAGACCGGGCGGCCGGCCGGGATGGTGTCGATGACCGAGCGGCGGAAGATGTACGCCCCGGCGTTGATCTGGTCGGTGACGATCTCCTCGGGCGTCTGGGGCTTCTCCAGGAACGCGGTGACCCTGCCGCTGCCGTCCGTGGGGACGAGGCCGAAGGCGCGCGGGTCCTCGACGCGGGTGAGGTGGAGGGAGACTTCCGCGCCGGATTCGGCGTGCGAGGCCACCAGGGCCCGGATGTCCAGGCCGGTGAGGATGTCACCGTTGAAGATGAGCACCGGGTCGTCCGGACCCGAGGTCAGCCGGGACGCGACGTTGCGTATCGCCCCGCCGGTGCCGAGCGGTTCGTGTTCGGTGACGTACTCGATGTGCAGGCCGAGCGACGAGCCGTCGCCGAAGTACGGTTCGAAGACCTCTGCCAGGTACGACGTCGCGAGCACGATGTGCTCGACCCCGGCGGCCCGGGCGCGCGCCAGCTGGTGGGTGAGGAACGGAACGCCCGCTGCCGGAACCATGGGCTTGGGCGTGTGCACCGTGAGCGGGCGCAGCCGGGTTCCCTTCCCGCCGACCAGGAGGATCGCTTCTTTTGCCTCTGTCACAGCACTGACTCTGCTTCCTGCTGGTGCCTGGCCTGGTTTCGGCTGGCCAGTGTATGCAGACCGGTTCGTCCGTCCCCGGTCAGCGGCCCGCAGCAGGCTTCGTCGATCAGCGGCCCTGGAGCTTGGCGGAGCTGGTCCGGGCCGAGCCGAGCTTCTTGTAGAGACGCGCTCCGGGGCATTCGGTTGCGAAGCCGTCGCGGTGGCCGGAGATGACGTTGAGTTTGACCTTCCTGCCCTTCTTGTACTTGTTGCTGCCGCCCGAGACGAGGGTGACCTTGCCGCGCGGGTTGGCGCCGAACAGGCCGAGTTTCCAGGCGGTGAGCTTCGCGACGGCGTTCACGGCGGCGGCGGGCGGGTTCGACTTGGTGAAGGTGCCGAGCACCGCGATGCCCATGCTGTTGGTGTTGAAGCCGAGCGTGTGCGCTCCCAGGACGGCCTTCGTCACGCCTCCCGCCCGTCCTTCGTAGATGTTTCCGCACTTGTCGACGGCGAAGTTGTAGCCGATGTCGCGCCAGCCGCTGCTCTTGACGTGGTAGCGGTAGATGCCGCGCAGGACCGAGGGCGCCTGGGAGCACTTGTAGTTGTTGCCCGTGGCGCTGTGGTGGATGAAGGCGGCCTTGACCTTGCTGGTGTAGACGAACTTGCGTTCCCTGAGCTTCTCGTCGGCGCCCCAGCCCTTGCGGGTGACGATGCGCGGACGGGGACCGATGTACGGCCGGGCACCGCGCGCGAGGCCGGCCGCCGCCTCGCCCTGTGCCTCGGACCGCGCCTTGCTCAGGGCGGGGAGCACGCTCGGGGCGAGGGCCGCGGCGCGGCCGTCCTCGGTGGCGGCGGCCTGGGCGCCCGCCGCGGACACGGCCTCCGCCGCGGTTGCCACTCCGGCCGCCGCTGCGGTTGCCGCATCGGCCGCGGCCCCGGTGCCCGCCTCGATCCCGGTGCCCGCCCCGGTCCCGGCCTCGGTGCCGGTCGCGGGGAGCTGCTGCGGGTCCTTGCCGGGGTCGACGAGTTCGAGGCGCAGCCCGGCGGGCAGCGGTACGGCGGAGCCGGTCCGGTCCTGCGGGTCGGGGGCCTCGGGGCGTACCCGGACCGCGACGGCGTCCGAGTCGCCGACCCAGAGCGGGGCGGTGGAGCCCCGTACCGCGCCGGAGTCGCGCTCGGCGGTGCCGGGGTCGGCGGAGTGCTCGGCGTTGTGCGTCTCCAGGTCCTGCCAGTCCGACCAGTCTCCGGTGCCGGTCGCGCGGGTGCGGACCTGGACGGTGCCGTGGAGTTCGGTGCCGACGTCGTCCCAGACGACGCCGACCATGGAGAAGGGGTGGACCTCGCGTTCGGGCAGCCCCTGTTCGGGGGCGGCCGCGCGGGTGGGTTCGCCGGTGGACCGGCCGGACGGTGCCGGCAGGGTCCGCATCGGCAGGGACTGCGTCGAGCCCGGCACGTCGACGGGCTCGGCGGACTCGGCGGGGACGGTGCTGGTGTCGGGGGCGGCGCCCGCGGGCACGGCCAGCGGCAGTGCGAGTACGGCCGCGCAGGTGACACCGATCGAGGATGCAATGAAGGCACGCATACCAGTAATCCTGGGCATACTCCGGCAACTCCGGCCACCCGGACGGATCCACGCAATTGACGGCCCGTCTGCCGAACCGGTGCAGCAGGCACCCTTCGCTCCCGCCGGGCCCGCCGCCGCCGCGTAATCTTGCGCGGATGAACGCCACCGACCGAACCCCTGCCGACCTGCTGCGTTCCGCGCTCGCCGCGGACCCGGCCCGCCCCTTGGTCACTTTCTACGACGACGCCACCGGAGAACGCGTCGAGCTGTCGGTGGCCACCTTCGCCAATTGGGTGGCCAAGACCGCCAATCTCCTCCAGGGGGATCTCGCCGCCGAGCCCGGCGACCGGCTGGCGCTGCTGCTGCCCGCGCACTGGCAGTCCGCGGTCTGGCTGCTCGCCTGCTCCTCGGTCGGCGTGATCGCCGATGTGCAGGGCGACCCGGCCGGCGCCGACCTCGTCGTCAGCGGCCCGGACACGCTGGAGGCCGCCCGGGCCTGCCGCGGCGAGCGGGTCGGCCTGGCGCTGCGCCCGCTGGGCGGCAGGTTCCCGCAGGCGCCCGAGGGCTTCATGGACTACGCGGTGGAGGTGCCGGGCCAGGGCGACCGGTTCGCGCCGTTCGCGCCCGTGGACCCGGACGCCCCCGCGCTGGCGGTGGACGGTGTGGAGCTGACATCGGCGCAGCTGGTGGCGCGGGCCCGCGAGGATGCGGACGCGCTCGGTCTGGCCGCCGGATCGCGGCTGCTCACGGGGCGTTCGTACAGCACCTGGGAGGGGCTGAGCGCGGGGCTGTTCGCGCCGCTGGCCGCCGGGGGGTCCGTGGTTTTGTGCAGGCACCTGGACGAGCTGGGCGCGGAAGGGCTGTCGAAGCGCGTCGAGAGCGAACGGGTCACCAACAGCGCGGTATGACAAGCACCCTGAGGACCACTCGTCCGGCCCAAGCCGGGCCGAGTCCTCGGGGCTTCGCGTCAACTCCGGTACATGATCGGCGTTACGGACCACCGGAGACACAACCAAGCGTGAGGTTCAGCCGTCTACTTCTGCGACCGGCGGCCCGACGCGCCGCCGAACGTGAAGGATGGACGCAGACGTGAGCGAAAGCGCCGGCCCGCCGGACGAATCCGACGAATCGGCGGCGGGCGGGAACGGGTCGCGGTCCGGGAACGGGTCGCGATCCGGGGACGGGCCCGGCGCCACCCCAACACCAGGGGACGCATCCGACGCCACCCCAACGCCTGGGAACGGGCCGGGCGCCACCCCGACACCGGGGGACGCGTCCAACGCCACCCCAACACCCGAGGACGGGCCGGGCGCCACCCCAACACCCGGGGACGCATCCGACGCCACCCCGACACCCACGGCCGCCCACCGGCACCACTGGCTGCGCTGGACCGCGCTCGGCGCCTCCTTCGTCGTCCTGGTCGCGGCGGGCGCCGGCTGGTGGCTGTACAAGAAGCTGGACGGCAACATCAGGACCGACACCTCCGTGGCCGCCGAACTCAAGGCGTACGAGCGGGAGCGGCCCGCCTCCGTGGTGCACGACGCGGAGAACATCCTGCTCATCGGCTCGGACAGCCGGGCCGGTGACAACCGCAAGTACGGCCGTGACGACGGTGGCAGCCAGCGCTCGGACACCACGATTCTGCTGCACCTCGCCGCGGACCGGAAGAGCGCCACCGCGATGTCCCTGCCGCGCGATCTGATGACCTGGATCCCGGTCTGCCACAAGTCGGACGGCACGACCACGAAGAAGCAATTCGCCCAGTTCAACTGGGCCTTCGAGTTCGGCGGCACCGCCTGCACGATCCGTACGGTCGAGAAGATGACCGGCATCCGGATCGACCACCACATGGTCGTCGACTTCAACGGCTTCAAGGACATGGTCGACGCCGTCGACGGGGTCGAGGTCTGCCTGAAGGAACCGGTCGACGACGCCGACGCCCATCTGAAGCTCCCCGCCGGACGCCAGACGCTCGACGGCGAGCAGGCGCTGGGGTACGTACGGGCCCGCAAGTCGATCGGCAACGGCAGCGACACCGAACGGATGGACCGCCAGCAGCAGTTCCTGGGCGCGCTGGTGAACAAGGTGCAGAGCGACGGCGTCCTGCTCAACCCGACCCGGCTCTACCCGGTGCTGGACGCGGCCACCAAGGCGCTGACCACCGATCCGGGGCTGGACAGCCTCAAGGACCTCTACGAGCTGGTGCGCGGCATGCGCAACGTACCGACCGACAAGGTGCAGTTCCTGACGGTGCCCCGGCAGCCGTACGCCGCCAACCGGAACCGGGACGAACTCGTACAGCCCGATGCGAACCGGCTCTTCAAGCGGCTGCGTGACGATGATCCGGTCACCGTGGTCCCGGCGGACCGGCTCAAGCATGACGACGAGAAGAACAACAGGGAAAACAATGCCGGGACCGATACCCAGGACGCTTCCGGCCCCACTCCCACACCGACTTATTCGGGCAACAACGCGGCGGCGGACCTGTGCAAGCAGTAAAGCAATTCCCAAGCAGAAGCCGGTGATCGGCGTGTAATGAGCAGTATGACCAGTTGTAAGGACCGTGGAATTTGTCACGCACGTCGCTCGACGTCGAACTGGGCCGATAGTGTGACGCGATCCGGTGCTGCCGGCCTCCTGGCCGCGCACTTCTGGAGCGAAAGATCGAGCGCCTGATCGGGGGAGGCGCCTCGCGTGGCACCGACGGAGGACTCAAGCAACCGTGGATGCGCAAAGCCGTGGGCGGGCGGACGGAATCGACCCCGCAGACCAGTGGGTACTCAACCCGGAAACCGGCGATTACGAACTGCGACTGAATCATTCCGGAGGGGATTCGGGAGAGTCTTCCCGTACTTCCGGCGCGCGTGTCCCCCATAGCAGAGGGCCCGCCCAGGACAACAGTGCCGGTGGGCGCAGAGCCGCCTCCCGCGAAGCCCGGGGCGAGCGCCGGAATCCGGCCCGCGACGGGCAGGACCCGGGCCCGAAGCGCGAGGTGCCGGGGCAGCGCAGCCGCCGCTCGGCCAACGGCCCGCGCGACCAGGAGAGTTCCGCTCCGGCGGGGCGCCGCAGCCGCAAGGCCCCCAAGGCCCGCCGCAAGAAGGTGCTGCTGTGGACGGGCGGCACGATGGCGTTCGTGCTCGTCGGCCTGTCGGTGGGCGGGTACGCGCTCTACCAGCACTTCAACGGCAACCTGAACACGGTCGACGTGGGCGAGGCCGGCAACAAGAACGTCTTCGACAACGACGCCCCGGTCAACATCCTGATCATCGGTACCGACAAGCGCACCGGCAAGGGCAACGAGGGCTACGGCGACAAGGGCAGCGTGGGCCACGCCGACACCAACATCCTCTTCCACGTCTCCGAGGACCGCACCAACGCGACGGCGCTGAGCATCCCCCGCGACCTGATCAGCAACATCCCGGACTGCAAGGTCAAGCAGCCGGACGGCTCGGAGAAGGTCGTCCCCGGCACCCGGGGCGTCCGCTTCAACCAGAGCCTCGGCCAGGAGGGCCGTAACGCGGGCTGCACCATGGAGACGGTCAGGGAGATCACCGGCATAAAGGTCGACCACTTCATGATGGTCGACTTCAACGCGGTGAAGGAGCTGTCCACCGCGGTCGGCGGGGTCAAGATCTGCCTGGCCAAGCCGGTCAAGGACCCGGACTCGCACCTGAACCTGCCGGAGGGCGAGCACACGATCCAGGGCGAGGACGCCCTGGCGTTCGTACGGACCCGGCACAGCTTCGGCAACCACGGCGACCTGGACCGGATCAAGATCCAGCAGCAGTTCATCGCCTCGATGATCCGGCAGATGCAGTCGGACGACACGCTGACCAGCCCGACCAAGCTGTACAAGCTGGCGGACGCGGCGACCAAGGCGCTCACCGTCGACACCGGCATCGGCACGGGGAAGAAGCTGGCCTCGCTGGCCCAGGAGCTCAGCAAGGTCAATACCAAGAACATCACCTTCACCACCGTGCCGGTGCTCGACAACCCGGCCGAGAAGACACCGGTCACCGTCGTACTGAACCCGCCCAAGGCGGACGCGCTGTTCGCGATGATGCGCGACGACACCTCACTGACCGAGGTGAAGTCGAAGAAGAAGGCCGCGAAGAGCAAGCAGGACGCGCTCCTCAAGGGCTCCAAGGCGGCCGCCGCCGACGTACGCGTCGATGTGTACAACGGCGGCAAGGTCCCCGGCGCCGCGCAGACGACGGTCGTCTGGCTGCAGAACCAGCAGGGCGTGCTCAAGTCCACGAACAAGGCGAACGCCCCGGCGAAGGTCGCGAAGACGACGCTGGAGTACGCGCCGAACCAGGCGGACCAGGCCCGAGCCCTGGCCGCCATGATGGGCCTGCCCGGCTCCGCCATGAAGCAGGGCACCACGGACGCCGAAGGGCTCCAGGCGATGGTGCTGACGCTGGGGGACGACTTCAAGGGCGCGGGCACTCCCATCACCGGGCCGGCGAAGGTGCCGGACGACATTCAGCAAGCAAACGCCGACAAGGCAGAGTGCGCCAAGTGACACCGGGTCACTGCGCGGAACGACGAGTCTGAGCAGCAGGGGGGTCCTGGTGACACGGAGCGGTACGCCCGGGGAGGGGACGCGACCACGCGTCCGGCAGGCCGGCCAACTCGGCTGGGACGACGGTCTCTACGAGGAGGAGCCGGAACAGGACAAGGGCTCCGGCGCCGGCTCCGGTGAGCGCCGGGCCGCCGCCGCGGAGGCCGGGCACCGGCGCGGTGGCCCGAAGCGGCGCGCGAAGAAGGGCAGACACCGGGTGCTCCGCTGGAGCGCGTCGGTTCTCGCGCTGCTCATAATCGGCGGCGCCGGCGCCGGATACCTCTATTACGAGCACCTCAACAGCAACATCAAGAAGGCCGATCTGACCCTCGGCGACAAGAAGATGGCCGGCCACAAGGCCAACGCCGCCGGCCAGACCCCGCTGAACATCCTGCTCCTCGGTTCGGACGCGCGGGACTCCAAGGAGAACCAGAAGCTCGGCGGGGCCAAGGACACCTTCGGGGCACCGCCCCTGGCCGACGTACAGATGCTGCTCCACCTCTCCGCGGACCGCAGCAACATGTCGGTGATCAGCATGCCGCGCGACACGATGCTGAAGATCCCGAAGTGCACCAACCCGGAGACGAAGAGGATCTACCCCGCGACCACCGGCCTGTCGATGACCAACGAGACGCTCGGCCGCGGTGGTCCCGGCTGCTCGGTGGCCACCTGGTACGAACTCACCGGCATCACCATCGACCACTTCATGATGATCGACTTCTCCGGTGTGATCTCGATGGCCGACGCGATCGGCGGTGTCCCGGTCTGCGTCAAGGGCAACGTCTACTCGCACACCAGCACCGGCAAGGGCTCCGGGCTGAAGCTGGAGGAGGGCACCACGAAGATCAAGGGCAAGCAGGCCCTCCAGTGGCTGCGCACCCGCTACGGCTTCGAGGACGGCACCGACCTCGGCCGTACCCACGCCCAGCACATGTACATGAACTCGATGGTCCGCGAGCTGCGCAAGGGCACCAAGCTCACCGACCCGGGCAAGCTGATGAATCTCGCCGAGGCGGCGACGGACGCGCTGACGGTCGACAAGGGCGAAAACGGCCTCGGTTCGGTCAAGAAGCTCGCCGATCTCACGGACGAGCTCAAGAAGGTGCCCACCAAGCGCATCACCATGACGACGATGCCGAACGTCTACGGAACGGGCACGCTCAAGGAGCGGGTGCTCCCCAAGCCCGGCGATGCCGAGCAGCTCTTCCAGATGGTCCGTGACGACGTCCCGCTCGACGGCAAGGCGTCCAAGCGCAAGAAGAAGGCCGCCGCCAAGAAGCCCACGGCGTCCCCCGCCGAGACCCCGGTGACCGTCCGCAACGGAACGCGTACCGAAACCGAGTACGCGGCCAAGGGCCGTGCCACGACGGTCAAGGAGCTGCTGGCCGGGAAGGGCTTCACCCAGGCCTCGATCGACTCGCAGTACGCCGAGGCGGACAAGCGGACCGGAATCCTCTACCCGACCGTGGACATGGAGGGCAACGCCCAGGCGGTCGCCAAGGCGCTCGGCATTCCGCTGTCGGCGGTGAAGAAGTCGACCGACGTCTCGGGCATCACGCTGACCGTGGGGTCCGACTGGCGCGAGGACGGCGGCTACCACGCACCCTCCGCCGACGAGAAGACCCCGGACAGCGCGCGGGCGCTCAACGGCGACGACGACAAGGCCTGCATGGACATCCAGCCGGGCTTCGGCTGGTAGCGCGTCGCGCACCACGCACCGCGGGGGCCCTCCGGCACATCGGAAGGCCCCCGCGGTGTCGTCTGCGGTCAGACGGTGACGGCCGGCCGGCGGCTGGCGATGACCTTCTTCGCGAGCGAACGGGGGCTGGTCAGGAAGCCGTACCCCCACGACATGTGCATGGTCGCGAGGGCCACCGGGATCTGCGCCCGCGCCTTCAGCGACAGCCCCTTGCCCGCCGGTACGGACCCGGCGGCGATCGCCGCGACATACCCGGCGGGGACGACGAACGCCCACGGGGTGACGGCCGCGCCGGCCACGATGCCCGCGGCGATCGCGCAGACGGCGGTGGGCGGTGCCAGGTAGCGCAGGTTGATCGAGCCGGAGTGGTAGCGGGCGACGACGTGGCGCCAGCGGCCGTAGTCCTTGTACTGCTTGGCCAGCGCCCGTACGGAGGGGCGCGGCCGGTACTGCACCTTCAGCTCGGGCGAGAACCAGATCAGGCCGCCGGCCTCACGGATGCGGAAGTTCAGCTCCCAGTCCTGGGCGCGGATGAACTCCACGTTGTAGCCGTCGGCCTTCTCCAGCGCCTCGCGGCGGAAGACGCCGAGGTAGACGGTCTCCGCCGGACCGGCCTGGCCGCCGGTGTGGAAGGCCGCGTTGCCGACGCCGATCCTCGACGTCATGGCCGCGGCGACGGCGTCCTCCCAGGCGTTCTCGCCCTCGGCGTGCATGATCCCGCCGACGTTCTGCGCGCCGGTCTCCTCCAGGAGGCGGACGGCGGTCGCGATGTAGTTCGGCGAGAGCATGCCGTGGCCGTCGACCCGCACCACTATCGGGTGACGGGAGGCCTTGATCGCGGCGTTGAGGGCGGCCGGGGTGCGGCCGGTCGGATTGGGGACGGTGTGGACCCGGGGGTCCTCGCGCACCAGCTCCGCGGCGATCTCGTCGGTGCGGTCCGTGGAGGGGCCGAGCGCGATGACCACCTCCATCTCCCCCGCGTACTCCTGCTCCAGGATGTGCCGGACGGAGTTCCTGAGATGACGTTCCTCATCGAGCACCGGCATGATCACAGAGACGGCGGGGTGATGCGCGGCAGACATGGTGGTCCTCGGGTGGTCCTCGGGTGGCGCCGGGGGTTTCGCACCCCACCGGGCGGCGTTATTCGGCCGCCACGTTACCGCGAATGGGGGACACGGGCGCGCCCCACCGGGTCGCACACCGAGCCGTTGATCATATGGACCTACTGTGCGAACGGTCCCCTCGCACCGCGGAGGTCTCCCCCGTGCCCACACCGCACCGCTCCCCCAGTCCGTCGCGCCCCCACGCGGTTCCGCCCCGGCGGAGGTCCAGAAAGCAGGACGAGCGACCACGCTGGGGCATGCGGATGGCGACCGGCCTGTCCGTGCTGGTGCTGGGGGCCGGCGGGGTCGGCCATGCGGTGGTGACCGGTCTGGAGACCGGGATCGACCGGATCGACCCGTTCAAGGACATGAAGAACCGGCCACCCGCCGGCAACGGCATGAACCTGCTGCTGGTGGGCACCGACGGCCGCGACCGGATCAGCCCCGAGGAGAAGAAGAAGTACCGGCTGGGCGGTGCGCCCTGCCACTGCACCGACACGATCATGCTGGTGCACCTGTCGGCGGACAGGGAGCGCGCGAGCATCGTCTCGCTGCCCCGCGACAGCTACGCCGAGGTCCCCGGGCACACCGACCGGAACACCGGTGAGCAGCACTCCGCGCATCCGGTGAAGCTGAACGCCGCCTACGCCGAGGGCGGGCCGAATCTGACCGTGCGGACCGTCGAGCACATGACGGGCGTCAAGATCGACCACTATCTGGAGGTCGACTTCACCAGCTTCATGAAGACCGTGGACACCCTGGGCGGCGTGAAGATCTGCACGACCCGGCCGCTGAAGGACTCGTACACCGGTCTCGATCTCGCCCCGGGCACCCATGAGCTGAACGGTGGGCAGGCCCTCCAGTACGTACGCTCCCGGCACATCGACGGGGCCGCCGACCTGGGCCGCATGCAGCGCCAGCAGAAGTTCCTGGCTTCGCTGATCGAGCGGGCGACCAGCAGCGGTGTACTGCTGAACCCGGTGAAGTTCCGGGACGCCGCCTCGACGATGCTCAGCTCGGTGCGGGCCGACAAGGGGTTCGGTACGGAGCAGATGCTTGAGCTCGGCCAGGCGATGCGCGGCTTCTCCCCGGCCTCGTCCGAGTTCGCCTCCGTACCGATGGGGAACGTGTCCTACCCGGTCAATGGCATCGGTTCGACGGTCAAGTGGGACGAGACCAAGTCGGAGAAGCTCTTCCGGGCGCTGCGCGAGGACAAGCCGCTCGCCCCCGCGCGGCCCAAGGAGCCGAAGGCGGTGAAGGTCGATGTCGCCCCCCGGCAGATCCGGGTCCAGGTCTACAACGGAACCCCGAAGGACGGGCTCGGGAAGACGGTCGACGAGGCGCTGCGCGCCACCGGCTTCGACACCACGCGCGCCCCGCTCAACGGGGAGGTGCGCGTGAACGGGGAGCTGCGGGGCATCGAGCACACCCTGATCACCTACGACCCGCGCTGGGACCGGTCCGCGAAGTCACTGGCGGCCGCACTGCCCGGGGCCGAGCTGCGGGCGGTACGGGGGCAGGGGGCCACGATGCGGGTGACGGCGGGCGCGGACTTCGAGAAGGCGCGGCGGGTACGGGCCGAGGAGGCGGACTCCGGCGAGTTCGACACGGTCACGGGCGACCAGGTGGCCTGCCCATGACCGCTGGGGCGCCGATTCCGGAGGCTCAGTCCTCGATGCCCTCGGCCGCGCGCCTCTCGCGCAGTTCCTTGATCGCGCGGCGGCGGGCGAGGCGGTGGGTGCGCCGGATCTGCGCCTCCTGGTAGCGCCGCTTGTCGCGCTCCGTCTCCGGGATCACCTGCGGTACGGGGCGCGGCTTGCCGTCCGCGTCGACCGCGGCGAACACCAGATAGGCGCTGCCGACCTGCTGGGCGGGGGTGGATTCGTTCCAGCGCTCGGCCATGACCCGGACGCCGACCTCCATCGAGGAGCGGCCGGTCCAGTTCACCTGGGCGCGGACGTGAACGAGATCACCCACGCGGACCGGCTCCAGGAAGACCATCTCGTCCATCGAGGCCGTCACGGCGGGGCCGCCGGAGTGCCGGCCGGCCACGGCGCCCGCCGCGTCGTCGACCAGCTTCATGATCACGCCACCGTGCACGGTGCCCAGCAGATTGGTGTCACTGCCGGTCATGATGTGGCTGAGGGTGGTCCGGGAGGCGGCGGTCGACTTGCCCGGAATGTCGCCCTCCGGGCGCGGGGCCTGATCTGTCATACCGTCCACCTTATGCGGGGGCTTCGGCCCGGCGGCAATGCATCAGCTTCGCAACAGCCCTGATGCGATTTCCCGCACCCCCTGTAATAGCGGTGCACCTGGCCTGCACACTGGTCCGCATGAACGATTGGCGCGAGGGATCGTCCGACAACAACCGCGGCGGCAACCGCTACGGGCGGGGCAGCGCCGGTGAGCAGCCGGAGGGAGCCCGCTCGATGCCGCATGTCCAGCGGCGCCCCGCCCCTCGGCAGCACCCCGCGCCGCCGAGGCAGCGGCCGATCCCCCAGCAGCCGGGCGGCTACGACAACGGTGGCCCGCAGAGCGGTGGCCCGCAGTACGACAGCGGGTACAACACGGGCCAGGTCTACGGCGGCGGCAACGACGGCGGCCGGGGCAGCGGCCACGGCGGCGGCCCGGGTGACGGCGGCCGCGCCCAGGGGCGCCCGGCGCCCGACTGGCGCCGACGGATCAAGATAGGCTCGCTGTCCCTGGTGGTCGTGGTCCTCGCGGTCTCCATAGGCACGTACTTCTGGGCCGACTCCAAGCTCAAGCGCGAGGTGGACCTTTCCAAGGTCATCGAGCGGCCGTCGGGCGGCGACGGCACCAACTACCTGATCGTCGGTTCCGACAGCCGTGAGGGCATGACGGCCGAGGACAAGAAGAAGCTCCACACGGGCTCCGCCGAGGGCAAGCGGACCGACTCGATGATGATCCTGCACGACGGATCCAACGGGCCGACGCTGATCTCCCTGCCCCGTGACTCCGACGTCGAGATCCCCTCGTTCAAGGGCTCCGACTCCGGCAAGCTCTACCCGGGCCGCGGCCGCTTCACCAAGCTGAACGCCGCGTACGCCATGGACGGCCCCGAACTCCTGGTCCGCACCGTCGAGTTCAACACCGGGCTGCGCATCGACCACTACTGCGAGATCGGCTTCGGCGGCTTCGCCAAGATCGTGGACGCGATCGGCGGGGTGGAGCTGGACATCCCCAAGGCATTCAAGGACAAAAAGTCCGGCGCCGACTTCCAGGCGGGCAAGCAGACGCTGAACGGTGAGCAGTCCCTCGCCTTCGTCCGCACCCGGTACGCCTTCGCCCAGGCGGATCTGGCCCGTACGAAGAACCAGCAGAAGTTCCTCGCGGCGCTGGCGAGCCAGACGGCGACGCCGTCCACGATCCTCAATCCGTTCAAGCTGTACCCGACGATGGGTGCGGGCCTGGACACCCTGGTCGTGGACAAGGACATGTCGCTCTGGTCCCTGAGCCAGATGTTCTTCGCCATGAAGGACGTCACGGGCGGCGACGGCAAGTCGATGAACATGCCGATGTCGGGCTTCAGGAACGGCAACGTGGTCTGGGACAAGGCCAAGGTGAAGCAGCTGGTGGAGCAGCTCAAGAACGACGAGAAGGTCACCGTCACCGAGAACTGACGGCAAACGGCAACCGGAAACAGGGCCCGGACGGCGAACCGTCCGGGCCCTGCCGCTGTTCGCTCATTCGTTGCGGGCGATGTTGCCCCACTCGTCCATCGTGGGATGGATCTTCATGGGGCGCTGCTCGTCGATGTCGGAGGGCCGCGGGCCTTCCGGGCCGGCGGGACCGACCCGCATCATCCGTTCGATCCGGGCGATCTCGAAGCGGCGCCCCCGCACGTTCAGCTCGTTGGGGCGCAGCCGGCGCGCGAACGCATCCGCCGCCCGCGCGTACACGGCGGCCTCCTGCTCGTCGAGTTCCTCGGTCAGCGGCAGGAACGTCTTCAGGCAGTACACCAGTGAACGCCGCGCGTCCTGCGGGGTGGGGTGCTGGCTCGACGCCATGGACCAGGACTTCTCCTCGCGCTCCATCACCCGGAAGACGACCGGCAGCAGCACCAGGCCGGGATGCGTCCGCAACGCCCGTTGCGAATCCGCCAGTACATCCGGCGGGAAGCGCTCCGAGGTGTACGAGACCGGCACCAGGCCCATCCGCGCCAGACCCTCCGTCAGCCCCACCGCCGCCGCGTGGTCGATGACGAAGCCCTTGGTGGTGGAGGGCGTGTGCGCCTGCATGTCCCAGCCCTCCGTGTCGACGTCCGTGGGCCTGGGCGGCTCCAGGCGCCCTTCGCCGGTCCGGGCGAACTCATCGGCGCGCACGATGCGGTAGCGCGTGTCACCGACGGTCAGTTCGTTCACCGGCTCGGTCTCCAGCCGGGCCACCGCGTCCAGCAGGGCGCGCCGCTCCTTGGGGTCGTCCGTCTTGTCCTTGGCCTTGAACCAGAGGTGGGAGTTCAGCGCGTCGCGGGCGTCCTGCGGATAGCCGGTGTCCATGTCGGTCAGCAGCCGCCATCGCGGCCGCTCGCCCCGGCGCTGCTCGGCGACGCCGAAGAGCGGCCCCCGGACCACGATGTTCCCGTACGTCCGGGAAGCGGCGAACGCGTCCGCCTCGGTGACCAGGGACACCGGGTCCTCCCGGTGCCGGACGTTGATGACGAGGTGATCCGGCGGCGCCTGAGGGTGATCGCTCATGCACCCAGTGTGCCGAGGCTGCGGCCGGAGGGTGGGTGGAATACGGGAAGCGGGGGGCAGAACCTTGTCAGTGGCGGCGCCTACAGTCGCACGCATGACCCAGGAACCATCGCTCCCGGACCTCGCGCTCGATCTCGACGCCCTCGCCGCGGCCGTCGGCGAACAGCCCGACAGGCAGGCGGCATGGCGTTTCATCCGCGCCTTCGCCCGCGACTGGAGCCGGAGCCCCCTGGCCGGGACCAACGGCCACGCCCCCGCCGATCTCGACGCGGCACAGGCCCGGCTCGGCCTGCCGCTGCCCGCGGCACTGCGCGAGGCCTACCAACTGCTCGGCCGCCGACCCGACTTGACGGACAATCAGGATTCCCTGCTCGCCCCGGAGGACCTCTGTCTCGACGCGGACCGAGGCGTGCTGGTCTTCCGCGTCGAGAACCAGTCCTGTGCCTACTGGGGCATACGCGTCACGGACCTCGACCAGGACGACCCGCCGGTCGTCGTACGCGCCGACCTCGTCCGCCCCACCGCCGACGACTGGGCCGCGTGGCTGGGCCGGGTCAGCCTCGCGTTCGTCGAGATCGTCCTGTCCGAGGCGCTGTGCGCCGACGATGACCTGATGGGATGGGTGACCCCCTACGACACCGGCCTGCCCGAGGACATCGCCGCCACCTTCAGGCGCCTGCCGCTCCCGGAGTACCCGATCAGCCAGCAGGCGGGCTCACGCTGGTACGCGCACGACGAAATCATCCTCCGCGACGATCGCGGGACCGCGATGTTCCGCGCCCGCACGGAGGCGGCCTTCGACCGCTTCGACTGGGAGGACGAGCAGGAGGACTGACGGAGACCGTCCCGCCTGGGCCGGCTGCCGAGCGATATCAGCGCCCGGCCGCGCACGGCGTCAACGCCCGGCCGCGTGCGGGATCAGCGCTCGGCGGCGTAGCGGACGAAGCCCGCCCAGGCTCCGGAGCCGAAGGCCAGGCGAGGGCCCTGGACGTCCTTGGAGTCCCGGACGTGCACCGTGCCGGGGGAAGCGGCGACTTCGACGCAGTCGCCTTCGTTGCCGTTGCTGCTGTAGCTGCTCTTGAACCAGGCCGACTCGGAAACGTCCTGCGCGGAAGTCCTGCGGATCATGTCTCTCCCAGCATTCGCTCGATGAGGGCCAGGGCCTCTCGGGGAGTGAGAGCCTCGGCCCGGATGGTGCCGTACCGCAGTTCGAGGATACGGAGCTGCTTCGGGTCGGTCACCCGACGCCCGTTGAACGCCCCGTGCGAACACCCAACCGCCGAACCGTCCTTGAACTTCAACACACTGATGTCCCCATCCATGCCGGGATGCGCCTCACGACGCGTAGGCATCACCTGAAGGGTGACATTGCGCAACTGCCCGATCTCCAACAGACGTTCAAGTTGTCGCCGCGCCGGCCCGCAGCCCGGCCGCCTCCCGCCACGCCCTGATCTGGCGGCCCACCGCCGCGACCACGGCCGCCCCCGACTCGTCATCGGGATCGACGTCCCAACCCGGTTCGTCCGCCCCGGCGTCGCCGTGTTCCGTACCGGTCTCATCCGCGCTCATCCGTGCCCCACTTCCGATGCGTCTGCCGTTCTCGGCCCGACCCCTGACGTCCCCGGCACGTCACTCCGGACAGCCGGGACAGCACTGGACAAGCCCTGGACAATCGCCGTACGCAAGCGGCTCGTCGCTGTTCACGGTACGCAGCCACGGCCACGCTGAGCGGCGTGAACCAACACATCACCCGAACCGAACATTCCGCTCCTGCCCGGCAGTTCACGGTGCTGCTCTCCCCCACCCGCCGGGGCGCCAGGCTCGCCCGCCTTCTGACCACGGCGCATCTGAGTGACTGGGGCATCGCCTGCGACCGGGCCGCGCACGTCGTCGCCGAGCTGGCGGCCAACGCCGCCCTCCACGGCCGCGTGCCGGGCCGGGACTTCCGGCTCGGCCTCACCGTCCAGCACGGCGAGCTCCTGCGGATCGAGGTGACCGACACCCGGGACGAGCAACTGCCCGTCGCGTCCGTCCCCGGCCGGCACGCGGAGAACGGGCGCGGCCTCCTCATCGTCGAGGCGCTCGCCGACCGCTGGGGCGTCGACCTCGGACCTGTCCCGCGCAAGACCGTCTGGGCCGAGATCGACCTCGCACCGCACCCCCTGCACCGGGTCGCGGAAACCCACGACCCGGTGAACCGCGTCCCCGCGTTCCACGACGCATAAAGCTTTAAAGAACTTGGGGAAATTACCCTCCCCACCCAGACCCACCCCGGTCCCGTCGCCATCACTCACTCGGGTGACATGGGGCAACTGAGCTGGATTTCATACGGGTTGGCTGGCATATGCTCGCCGCGACAACTCCAGACATGCGACGGCCCCCGACGAGATTCGCACTCTCAACCGGGGGCCTGACCACCGAGGAAGTAGGAGCTTCCCGATGGGTACCCCGCAGATTACCGTGCCCTCGCACGGTCCGTCCCCCGTACCCGGAGACGCCACGCCGTCGTCCGGTGTCATCCACATCAACTTCCGGCATGCCGCGGGCTTCACCGTCATCGGCAACCACCTCGCCCAGCACCGCGGGCTCTCCCTCGCGGCGATCGGGCTGGCCGCCCACATCCAGTCGCTGCCCGCCGGAGCCAGGATCGGCATCAAGCGCCTCGCCGAACGCTTCCCCGAGAGCGAGACCCGCATCGCCGCCGCCCTGCGCGAGCTGGAGGCCCACGGCTACCTCCACCGCAGCCGCGTACGCCTCGCCGGTGGCCGCATCGTCACCCGCACCGTCTCGTACAACCAGCCGGGCGCGGCCGGTCGCCCCGTAACAGCTCCCCGCCCCCGGACAGCCACCCCCAGCAGGCCGAACCCGCAGCCCACATCACCGCCACGCGCAACCGCCCTCGAACCGCGCCCCGCTCCGGCCCCCGCACCGCCCCCGGCGCCCGCGCCGCTGCCGCCCGCACCACAACCGCAGCCCTCCCCCGTCCTCGTGCCCGCCCCCACCGCGCGCACAACGCCGCCACCACCGCTCCCCCAGCCCCAGGAACTCACGCCGGAGCTCCAGCGCGTGGCCGCCGCGCTCCTCGCCGACCTGCGCCGCCACGCACCTCAACTGGTCCTCTCCGAACACGACATCCGCACCCTCGCTCCCGGCGTCGCCACCTGGCTCGAACGCGACGCCCGCCCCGACACCGTCCGCCACACCCTCACCACCGACCTCCCCAGCCCCCTGAAACACCCCGCCAAGCTCCTGCGCCACCGCATCACCACACTCCTGCCACCACCGCTCCCGGGAGCGCAGGACATGGCCGCACTCGCACGCCCCGGCGTCATCGTCATCCCGCTCCAGAACTGCGACGGCTGCGACCGCGCCTTCCGCTCCCGCCACCCCGGCCACTGCCGCGACTGCCTGGCAGACCTCCACACAGCCGCCTGACCGGAACATCACCCACAACCCGAACGGACCTCCATGGTCAGCTCGCCACATGAGGCAATGCACCGCATCTTCCAGGAGTACCCGGGTCTCTTCTCCCGCGTATCCGAAGTACTCGGTGTCGACATCCCACCACCCACCTCGGCCACCGCCCTGCCCACCGACCTCACCGAGGCCCGTCCCGTCGAACGCCGGGTGGACACCCTCCTGCGCATCGAGACGGAGCACGACGGACCCTTCGTTCTCGCCATCGAAGCCCAGGGCAAGAAGGACCCGCGCAAGACAGCCAGCTGGCCGTACTACGTCAGCTACCTCCACAACAGGTACGGGTTACCCGTCCTGCTGCTGGTCGTCTGCCAGGATCAGGCCACCGCCGAATGGGCCGCGCGGCCCATCTCCATCGGGGTCCGTCAATGGCAGACACTCACCCTGAACCCCCTCGTCGCGGGGCCGCACAACATGCCGGTCATCACCGATGTGGCCGAGGCCCGCAAGGACCTCGCGCTCGCCACCCTGGCCGCCATCACACACGCCGACAATCCGGACGTCGGTGCCATACTGAAAACGCTGTCCGTCGCGTTGCGCGACACACCTGAAGCAATCGCCGACCCCATCGTCGAACTCACCGCACAGGGCCTGGGCAACCGCCCGGCCGCACAACAGTGGAGGAACCTGGTGGCCTTGGACACGTCTTTCTACAAGTCCTTCATGTCGGAAGAGATCCGGGACGAAGGCCGGGCAAAGGGCCGGGCGGAAGCTCGGGCAGAAGACCTCTTGCTGGTCCTCGAAGCACGTGGCATCGCTCTTGCCGACGAGACCCGAGAGAAGATCACCTGCTGCGACGACCCCCAGCTCCTGCGCCAGTGGCTCAACCGCGCCGCCACTGCCGCCACCATCGAGGAAGTCTTCACCGGGGAGTGATCCAGTCCCGGTCTCCTCACCTCATACACACGTCCGGCCCCCGACGCGTGCGTCGGGGGCCGGACGTCGAAGCAACAACCGTTACGGCAGGTTCCTCGCCATCACGATCCGCTGGACCTGGTTCGTACCCTCGTAGATTTGCGTGATCTTCGCGTCGCGCATCATCCGCTCCACCGGGTAGTCCCGCGTGTAGCCGTAGCCGCCGAGCAGCTGGACCGCGTCCGTGGTGATCTCCATCGCCACGTCGGAGGCGAAGCACTTGGCCGCGGCGCCGAAGAAGGTGAGGTCGCCGTCGAGGCGTTCGGACTTGGCGGCGGCGGAGTAGGTGAGCTGGCGGGCCGCCTCCAGCTTCATGGCCATGTCGGCGAGCATGAACTGGATGCCCTGGAAGTCGCCGATCGGCTTGCCGAACTGCTTGCGCTCCTGGACGTAGCCCTTGGCGTAGTCGAGGGCGCCCTGGGCGATGCCGAGGGCCTGGGCCGCGATGGTGATGCGGGTGTGGTCCAGGGTCTTCATCGCGGTGGCGAAGCCGGTGCCCTCCTCGCCGATCATGCGGTCGGCGGGGATACGGACGTTGTCGAAGTACACCTCGCGGGTCGGGGACCCCTTGATGCCGAGCTTCTTCTCCGGGGCGCCGAAGGAGACGCCCTCGTCCGACTTCTCGACGACGAAGGCCGAGATGCCCTTGGAGCGCTTGGTCGGGTCGGTGACGGCCATGACCGTGTAGTACTCGGAGACGCCCGCGTTGGTGATCCAGCGCTTCACGCCGTTGAGCACCCAGAAGTCGCCGTCGCGGACGGCCTTGGTCTTCATGCCGGCCGCGTCGGAACCCGCGTCGGGCTCGGAGAGGCAGTACGAGAACATGCCGTCGCCCTTGGCCAGCGGGCCCAGGTACTTCTTCTTCAGGTCCTCGGAGCCGGAAAGGATCACCGGGAGGGAGCCGAGCTTGTTCACGGCCGGGATGAGGGAGGACGAGGCGCAGACCCGGGCCACCTCCTCGATCACGATGACCGTGGCCAGCGCGTCGGCGCCCGCGCCGCCGTACGCCTCGGGTACGTGCACCGCGTGCAGGTCCGCCGCGGTCAGGGCATCCAGCGCCTCCTGCGGGAAGCGCGCCTCCTCGTCGACCGCCGCCGCGTGCGGGGCGATCTTCGCCTCGGCGAGCGCACGCACCGTCTCCCGGAGCATCTCGTGCTCCTCGGCCGGACGGTACAGGTCGAAATCGGTCGAACCCGCCAAGACGCTCACTCCCCAAGACGCTAACTACCGTTAAGTAACCCAATTTTAGAGCGCTGCTCCCGCAATGGCCTATGCAAAGCCCGCGTGAGCTTCACGACAGGGGTGGAGAAACGGGGGCGGGCGGTCGGAAACCGGGCCTTCGGGAGCACGACTATGCTCGTTCACCGCACGTCTGTCCGCATCTCCCAGGAGCGTTCCATGGCCCTCAGGATCACTGTGATCGGCACCGGCTACCTCGGCGCCACCCACGCCGCGGCCATGGCGGAACTGGGCTTCGAAGTGCTCGGTCTCGATGTCGTGCCCGAGAAGGTCGAGATGCTGAGCACCGGCCGGGTCCCGATGTACGAACCGGGGCTGGAGGAGCTGCTGCACAAGCACGTCGAGGGGATCGAGGGGTCCACGGGGCGGCTGCGGTTCACCACTTCCTGGGAGGAGGTGGCGGCCTTCGGCGATGTGCACTTCGTCTGTGTGAACACTCCGCAGAAGCACGGCGAGTACGCCTGCGACATGAGCTACGTGGACAACGCGTTCGAGTGGCTGGCGCCCCACCTGACCCGGCCCGCGCTGGTCGTCGGGAAGTCGACCGTTCCGGTGGGCTCGGCGGCCCGGCTCGCGGCGCGGCTGGCGGAGCTGGCGCCGGTGGGCGCCGACGCGGAGCTGGCCTGGAACCCCGAGTTCCTCCGCGAGGGCTTCGCCGTGAACGACACCCTGCACCCGGACCGGATCGTCGTCGGTGTGGCGAGCGAGCGGGCCGAGAAGCTGCTGCGCGAGGTGTACGCGGTGCCGGTCGCCGAGGGGTCGCCGTTCGTGGTGACGGACTTCCCGACCGCCGAGCTGGTGAAGACCGCGGCCAATTCGTTCCTGGCCACGAAGATCTCGTTCATCAACGCGATGGCGGAGGTCTGCGAGGCCGCCGACGGCGACGTGAAGAAGCTGGCCGAGGCGATCGGGCACGACGAGCGGATCGGCTCGAAGTTCCTGCGGGCCGGGATCGGCTTCGGCGGCGGCTGTCTGCCGAAGGACATCCGGGCCTTCATGGCGCGCGCCGGTGAGCTGGGCGCGGACCAGGCGCTGACCTTCCTCCGCGAGGTCGACTCGATCAACATGCGGCGCCGCGGCCACATGGTGGAGCTGGCCCGGGAGGCCGTGGGCGGCGATTCGTTCCTCGGCAAGCGGGTGGCGGTGCTGGGCGCGACGTTCAAGCCGGACTCGGACGACGTACGGGACTCGCCGGCGCTGAACGTGGCCGGGCAGATCCAGCTCCAGGGCGGCCAGGTCACCGTCTTCGACCCGAAGGGCATGGACAACGCCCGGCGGCTCTTCCCGACCCTCGGCTACGCGGACACGGCGCTGGACGCGGTGCGTGGCGCCGATGTGGTGCTGCATCTGACGGAGTGGCGCGAGTTCCGCGAGCTGGACCCGGCGGCGCTCGGCGAGGTCGCGTCCCGCCGGATCATCCTGGACGGCCGCAACGCGCTGGACAGCGAGCTGTGGCGCGAGGCCGGCTGGACGTACCGGGCGATGGGCCGCCCGACCGCCTGATCCCGTGCGTCACGCGCGCTTCGCGCGGTAGGTGCGCATCTTGGCGCGGGCGCCGCACACCGACATCGAGCACCAGCGCCGCCGCCCCGCCGGACTGCGGTCGTAGTACGCCCAGCGGCAGTCCTCCGCCTCGCACGCCTTGAGCCGGGCCCAGGTGCCGTCGGCCGCCGCGCCGGCGATGGCCGCGGCGACTCGGGCGGTCAGCCCGGCCGGTTCGGTGGCGGGGCGCAGTGCGGCGGCGCCCGCCGCGTCCACGGTGACCCGCAGCGGCGCCCCGGCGAGCAGCCGGTCGAGCGGGGATGCGGCGTCGCCCGGCGGGCGGTGACCGGCGTGGGCGAGGCAGGCGGCACGGAGCGCCTCGCGCAGCTCCCGGGCTTCCGGGACGTCCTGTTCGGTGAGGCCGAAGGCGGCGCGTCCGTCCGCCGTGTCGAGAGTGTCCGCGCCCGTCTCGACGTCCAGCGTGTTGACCAGGGCCTCGATCAGTGCGAGTGCCCCGGGCACGGAATCCTTCTCACTCATGGTGCGACCTCATGGTTGCGACGTTACCTCCTTTGCGGGAGTATGCAGTAACGGTTACCCGTTGAGGGCATCTACAGGTAACCGGCTGTACCCATTCGTCCGGAGGAGGAATTGTCATGGCTGTCGCCACACTCGGTGCCGTCGTCCTGGACTGCCCCGACCCCGCCGCGCTCGCGGGCTTCTACGCCGGGCTGCTCGGCGGTGAGATCACACCCGGTGAGGAGGACGGCTGGCAGGAGCTGACCGGGACCGGGGGCACGCTGCTCGCGTTCCAGGCCGCGCCCGGTTTCGTACCGCCGCGGTGGCCGAACGCGGACGCGTCGCAGCAGATCCATCTGGATCTGACCGTGCCGGACCTGGACGCGGCGGAGAAGGAAGTGCTCGCGCTGGGCGCCACGGTGCTGGAGGCGGAGGACCGGGAGCGGAGCTTCCGGGTGTACGCGGACCCGGCGGGGCACCCGTTCTGTCTCTGCGCCGGGTAGCAGGCGCGCAGACGTGTGTGGGGGGGCGGCCCCGCAAGGCCGCCCCCCCACACACGTCGACGGCTCAGACGGCCGCGCCGTCCAGCTGCTCGATCGTGGCGTGCGACGGGGCGCGTCGGGTGCGCAGCTCGCGCGCCACGTCCTCGGCGTCGCGCAGCACCCGTACGGCGTTGCGCCAGGTGAGCTTGGCGAGGTCGGCGTCGGACCATCCGCGGCCGAGCAGCTCCGCGATCAGGTTCGGGTAGCCGGCGACGTCCTGGAGGCCGTCCGGGAGGAAGGCCGTTCCGTCGTAGTCGCCGCCGATGCCGATGTGGTCGATGCCGGCGACCTCGCGCATGTGGTCGAGGTGGTCGGCGATGGTCGCCACGGTGGCCATCGGGCGCGGGTTGGCCGCCTCGAAGTCGGCGTGGATCCTCATGGCCTGCGCGGTGGTGTCGAGGTGGTGCAGGCCGTGCGCGCGCATGTTCCTGTCCGCGGCCAGCGTCCAGGCCACGGCCTCGGGCAGGACGAACTTCGGCACGAAGGTGGCCATGGCGATGCCGCCGTTGACCGGGAGCCTGCCGAGGACGTCGTCGGGGATGTTGCGCGGGTGGTCGCAGATCGCCCGCGCCGAGGAGTGCGAGAAGATCACCGGCGCCGTGGAGGTGTCGAGCGCGTCGCGCATCGTGCCGGCCGCCACGTGGGAGAGGTCGACCAGCATGCCGGTGCGGTTCATCTCCCGTACGACCTCGTGGCCGAACGGCGAGAGGCCGCCGATGCGGGGCGCGTCGGTCGCCGAGTCCGCCCACGCGATGTTGTCGTTGTGGGTGAGCGTCATGTAGCGGACGCCCAGGGTGTGCAGGGCGCGCAGGGTGCCCAGCGAGTTGTTGATGGAGTGGCCGCCCTCGGCGCCCATCAGGGAGGCGATCCGGCCCTCGTCGCGGGCCGCCTCCATGTCGTCGGCGGTGAACGCGCGCCGCAGGTCGGCGGGGTGCCGGACGATCAGCTCGTCGACCACGTCGATCTGTTCCAGGGTGGCGCTGACGGCCTCGTCGCCCGCCATGTCGGTCCGTACGTAGACGGACCAGAACTGGGCGCCGACGCCGCCCGCGCGCAGCCGCGGGATGTCGGTGTGCAGATGGGCGGACTGGTCCTTGGCGATGTCACGGGCGTCGAGGTCGTAGCCGACCTGCTCGCGCAGCGCCCACGGCAGGTCGTTGTGACCGTCGACGACGGGGTACTCGGCGAGGAGCCGCCGCGCCCGCTCCAGCCGGACCGCCTGCTGTGTCTGCTCCACGGCCGCCTACTTTCCGAAGCCGAAGGAGTCGGCGCCCTGGACCTTGCTGCGGAGCCGCTTGCCCTTCTCCGTCGCCTGGTCGTTCAGCTCCTGCTGGAACTCCCGCATCCGGGCCAGCAGCTCGCCGTCGTGGGCGGCGAGGATCCGGGCGGCGAGCAGACCGGCGTTGCGCGCGCCGCCGACCGACACGGTCGCGACCGGCACACCGGCGGGCATCTGCACGATGGAGAGCAGGCTGTCCATGCCGTCCAGGTACTTCAGCGGGACCGGTACGCCGATGACCGGCAGCGGGGTCACCGAGGCGAGCATGCCGGGGAGGTGGGCGGCACCGCCCGCGCCGGCGATGATCGCCTTCAGACCGCGGCCCGCCGCCTGCTCGCCGTAAGCGATCATCTCGTGCGGCATGCGGTGGGCGGAGACGACGTCGACCTCGTAGCGGATCTCGAACTCGTCGAGGGCCTTGGCCGCTGCTTCCATGACGGGCCAGTCGGAGTCCGAGCCCATGACGATGCCGACGACGGGCGCGGTGGTGGCGGGGGAGGTCATTCGGTGATCGTTCCTCGCAGGTAGTCGGCCGCGTGCCGGGCGCGCTCCCGCACGTCCGCCAGATCGTCGCCGTAGGTGTTGACGTGTCCGACCTTGCGGCCGGGCTTCACGTCCTTGCCGTACATGTGGATCTTGAGCTGCGGATCGCGGGCCATGCAGTGCAGGTACGCCTGGTACATGTCCGGGAAGTCGCCACCGAGGACGTTGGACATGACCGTCCAGGTGGCGCGCGGGCGCGGGTCGCCGAGCGGCAGGTCGAGCACGGCCCGGACGTGGTTGGCGAACTGGGAGGTGATCGCGCCGTCCTGGGTCCAGTGGCCGGAGTTGTGCGGGCGCATCGCCAGCTCGTTGACCAGGATGCGTCCGTCACGCGTCTCGAAGAGCTCGACGGCGAGGTGGCCCACGACGCCCAGTTCGGCGGCGATCCGCAGCGCGAGCTGCTGGGCCTCGCCGGCGAGGCGCTCGTCCAGCTCCGGTGCCGGGGCGATCACCGTGTCGCAGACCCCGTCCACCTGGATCGACTCGACGACCGGGTAGGCGACGGCCTGGCCGTGCGGCGAGCGGACGATGTTGGCCGCCAGCTCCCGTACGAAGTCGACCTTCTCCTCGGCGAGGACCGCCACGCCGGCCCGGAACGGGTCGGCCGCGTCCGCCTCGGAGCGGACCACCCAGACCCCCTTGCCGTCGTAGCCGCCGCGGACCGTCTTGAGGATCACGGGGAAGCCCCCGACCTCGTCCGCGAAGGCCGCCGCGTCGGCCGGGTCCGACACGATGCGGTGCCGGGGGCAGGGCACGCCGATCTCGGTGAGCTTCGCGCGCATCACCCCCTTGTCCTGGGCGTGCACCAGCGCATCCGGGCCGGGACGCACGGGGATGCCGTCCGCCTCCAGGGCCCGCAGGTGCTCGGTGGGCACGTGCTCGTGATCGAAGGTGATCACGTCACAGCCGCGCGCGAAGGCGCGCAGCGTGTCCAGGTCGCGATAGTCGCCCACGACGACTTCGCTCACCACCTGGGCCGCCGAGTCCTGGGGGGTGTCACTGAGGAGCTTGAACTTGATGCCGAGGGGGATGCCCGCCTCGTGGGTCATACGGGCGAGCTGACCGCCACCGACCATGCCGACTACCGGGAACGTCACTCCTCCAGGGTATCCGCCGCCCCGGGAAGCTCCCGACGACGCCCTCCGGCCGCCCCCGGGCCGGGCCGTCGTGTCACAGCATCGCCACATCACTCACGGTGTCCCCGGGCGGCGGGTGGACGGGCTGGTTAGCATGACCGGGTTGACATAACCGACGGACGGGCTGAGCGATCACCATGAGCGAACGGGGCTCACTGCGGACCCGGCTGGAGCTGCTGGCCCGGGAAGTCGCCAAGTTCGGCGTGGTCGGCGGCGTCGGCCTGGTGGTCAACATCGTGGTGTCCAACCTGCTCTGGCGCTACACCGACATCCCGACAGTACGGGCCGGTCTGCTGGCCACCTTCGTCGCCATCCTCGGCAACTACATCGGCTTCCGCTACTGGACGTACCGGGACCGCGACAAGAGCGGACGGACCCGCGAACTGACGCTGTTCCTGCTGTTCAGCGCGGTGGGCGCGGTCATCGAGACCGGTGTGCTGTACACGGCGACGTACGGCTTCGGCTGGAACAGCCCGGTCCAGAGCAATGTCTTCAAGATCCTCGGGATCGGCATCGCGACGCTGTTCCGCTTCTGGTCGTACCGGACATGGGTGTTCAAGGCGCTGCCCGTCCAGGAGCCGGCGCCGGTTGCCGAGCAGCCCGTGGCCGGTGGGGCCGAGGGGTTCCTGAAGCAGGGGCGCACGGAGCCGGTGCCGCGGGTCGGGGCGGATTCCGTACAGCGATAGCGCGCGCGTCCCGCGCCGCTCACCGCACCGGGCGTTCCGGCTCCTGCCTCTTCCGGGCCACCCGGCTGAGGAACAGGGCGAAGACCGCGGGCTGCTGCTGGAGCAGTTCGAGACGGCCGCCGTCCGCCTCCGCGAGGTCCCTGGCCACCGCGAGACCGATGCCCGTGGAATTGCGTCCGCTGATCGTCCGCTCGAAGATCCGGGAGCCCAGGTCGGGGGGAACCCCCGGGCCCTCGTCCGTGACCTCGATCACCACCTGGTTGCCGGTGACCCGGGTGCGCAGCGCGACCGTGCCGCCGCCGTGCATCAGCGAGTTCTCGATCAGCGCGGCCAGCACCTGGGCGACGGCGCCGGGCGTGCCGACGGCCCGCAGCCCCTGCTTGCCGGAGCGGACGATGGCCCGGCCCGCGCTCCGGTAGGCGGGACGCCACTCCTCGATCTGCTGCTTGACCACCTCGTCGAGGTCGAAGACCACGGCGGAGCCGGTACGCGGATCACGGGCGTTGGTCAGCAGCCGCTCCACCACGTCGGTGAGCCGCTCGACCTGGGTCAGGGCGATGTTCGCCTCTTCCTTCACCGTGTCCGGGTCGTCGGTGACCGAGATCTCCTCGATCCGCATGGAGAGCGCGGTGAGCGGCGTACGGAGCTGGTGCGAGGCGTCGGCGGCCAGCCGTCGTTCCGCGGTCAGCATCCGGGCGATCCGTTCGGCGGAGGAGTCCAGGACATCGGCGACCCGGTCCAGCTCCGGCACCCCGTACCGCTTGTGGCGCGGCCGGGGGTCGCCGGAGCCCAAGCGTTCGGCGGTCTCGGCCAGGTCGGTCAGCGGTGAGGTCAGCTTGTTGGCCTGGCGTACGGCCAGGAGCACGGCGGAGACGATGGCCAGCAGCGCCACCGCGCCGATGATCATCAGGGTGCGGCCCACCTCACGGGTGACCGCGGAGCTGGACTCCTCGACGGTGACCTTCTCGCCGCGCTCCCCCTCGGCCGTGCTGCTGATCACACTGCCGGTGGGGCGCTTGCCCAGTTCGAGCGGGGCCCGGCCGGGGATCTTGATCAGTGCGTAGCGTTTGCCGGCGATCTGCTGGGACAGCAGTGCGGGGCTGATCCGCTCGTCCTCCAGCAGCCGGCTCTCGACGACGCTGATCAGCCGCAGCGCCTCGGAGTCGACGCTCTCCTGTGCGCTGTTGCTGATGGTGCGGGTCTCGACGATGACGAGGGAGACGCCGAAGACGGCGATCACCACGAGCACCACGGCGAGCGTGGAGTTGATCAGTCTGCGGCGCATGAATACTTCTGCTCGTCGGCTCTTCCCGGAACGGTGGCCCCCTAGGAACGTCAGCTCTTCTCGAAGCGGAAGCCGACGCCCCGTACGGTCGCGATGTAGCGGGGGTTGGCGGCGTCGTCGCCGAGCTTCTTGCGGAGCCAGGAGATGTGCATGTCGAGGGTCTTCGTCGACGACCACCAAGTGGTGTCCCAGACCTCGCGCATCAGCTGGTCCCGGGTGACGACCCGGCCGGCGTCGCGGACCAGTACCCGCAGCAGGTCGAACTCCTTGGCGGTGAGCTGGAGTTCCTCCTCGCCCATCCAGGCGCGGTGCGACTCGACATCGATCCGGACGCCGTGCGTCGCGGGCTGCGGTGCGGGCTCCGTGGCGCCGCGGCGCAGCAGGGCCCGGACGCGGGCGAGGAGTTCGGCGAGGCGGAAGGGCTTGGTGACGTAGTCGTCGGCGCCGGCGTCGAGGCCGACGACGGTGTCCACCTCGTCGGCGCGGGCGGTCAGCACCAGGATCGGCACGGTGTGACCCTCGGCACGGAGCCTGCGGGCCACTTCGAGGCCGTCCATCCCGGGCAGCCCCAGGTCGAGCACGACCAGGTCGATTCCGCCCTGGAGGCCGGCGTCGAGCGCGGTCGGACCGTCTTCGCGGACCTCGACCTCGTAACCCTCCCGACGCAGGGCACGGGCCAGCGGCTCCGAGATGGATGCATCGTCCTCGGCGAGCAGTACACGGGTCATGGAGTGATGGTAGTCCGCGCGGGGCGGATGCCGTGAGGTGATCCAAAAGCCCTGCGGGTCTGCGAAATAAACGGATCTTCGCCTTTGAATGTGAGGGCATGGTTCCATCAGAACCTGTGATCCAGCTCTCAAGTCCGTTCATATCCGGCTCTGTCGTGTCGTATGGTTGCTCGACGCCTGTTGCACTACTCAAGGACCCTTGGGCAGCTTTTAGCGCCGAGGGTCTCTTTTGTGGGCCGACTGGTACCCGCCAGTCGCGAATTCAGTGAATGACCTGTGGCCGGGCCCGGAGCGTGAGGATGCGCACCGGGCGTGGATCCCGACACGGTCGGTCCCCGTCTCCTTCAGCCGACTCCTCCGTGAGCCGGGTGGTCGGGGCGAATCCCCTCTCGGGCGTGAGGGGTGGGACGTGCCCGTGCCGGTGCCGGCCTCCCCCCACCGGGCGCACCACGCTCACAAGGCGTCGCGTCCCGAGCACACAAGGATCGACCATGGCGTCCAGCCTGACGAAGGACCCGGCCAGTACTTCTGGATCCGCGAAGACCTTCTTCGGCCACCCCCGCGGCCTGGCCACTCTCTTCATGACGGAGATGTGGGAGCGCTTCAGCTTCTACGGCATGCGGGCCCTGCTTCCGCTCTACCTGGTCTCCAGTTCCGGCCTGCACATGAACGCGGCCACGGCCACCGCGATCTACTCCATCTACATGGCGATGGTGTACCTGCTGGCCATGCCCGGCGGCTGGTTCGGCGACCGGGTCTGGGGGCCGCGCAAGACGGTCACCATCTCGGCCGCGATCATCATGCTGGGCCACCTGACGCTGGCGCTGCCGGGCTCGGGCACCTTCTTCGCGGGTCTGGCGCTGGTCGCACTCGGCTCCGGGCTGCTGAAGGCCAACATCTCCACGATGGTCGGCCACCTCTACAACGGTCCGGACGACGCCCGCCGCGACGGTGGCTTCACCGTCTTCTACATGGGCATCAACCTCGGTGCCTTCGCCGCGCCGCTGATCATCGGCACCATCGGCGAGAAGGTGAACTGGCACCTCGGCTTCGCCATCGCCGCGGTCGGCATGGCGCTGGGCCTGGCCCAGTTCCTGATCGGTACGCGCCACCTCAGCGCGCGCAGCAGCGTCGTCCCGAAGCCGCTGTCGGCCGAGGAGCGCCGCACGACCCTGCGCAAGGGTCTGCTGTGGCTGATAGTGGCCGTCGTCTTCTACGGCGTCCTCGTCGCCACCGACGTCTACACGCTGAACTGGGCGCTCGTCCCGATCACCGTCGCCGGTCTGCTCATCCCGGTCGCGGTGCTGGTGCGGATCAAGCGGGACCGGGACCTGTCGAAGACCGAGCAGTCGAAAATGTCCGGCTACATCTGGTTCTTCGTCGCCGCGGCCGTGTTCTGGATGATCTACGACCAGGGCGGCTCCACGCTGTCGCTCTTCGGTGAGTCCTCCACCACCAACAGCCTGTTCGGTGTGGACTTCCCGACCTCCTGGTACCAGTCGGTCAACCCGGTCTTCATCATGGCGCTGGCCCCGGTCGTCGCCTGGATATGGCTGGCGCTGAACCGGCGCGGCAAGGAGCCGAGCACGGTCGTGAAGTTCGGCTCGGGCCTCTTCCTGGTCGGTGTCTCCTTCCTCGTCTTCATGCTGCCGCTGACCATGGCGACGGACGGCGACAAGGTCAGCCCGATGTGGCTGGTGTCGATCTACTTCCTGCAGACGGTCGGTGAGCTGTGCCTCTCCCCGGTCGGCCTTTCGGTCACCACGAAGATGGCGCCCGCGAAGTACGGCAGCCAGATGATGGGGGTCTGGTTCCTCGCGGTCACCGCGGGCGACTGCACCACCAGCCTGATGTCGCTGGCGGGTGTCGACCTGAACAAGAGCGGCATGGTGGGTCTGGAGGCGGCGCTCGCGATCATCGCCGGGTTCGCGATCTGGATGTACCGCAAGAAGGTCTCCCGGCTCATGGGCGACGTGCGCTGACGCGCTGACCGCATTCCGCCCGCGCAAGGGCCTCCGCACCGGTCGACGGTGCGGAGGCCCTTGTGCTGTTGTTGGCGGAGGCCCTTGTGCCGTTGTTACGGGAGCCGGCTCACCTGGTGCCGCGCAGCCTGCGCCACGGGGTGAAGGTGAACACGGCGCCTCCCAGCAGGATCGCCGTGCCCGCGACCAGGCCGAGGGCGCGCAGGGTGCCGTTGTCCTCGGCCCCGGTGGCGGCCAGTCCGCCCGAGGCGGTGCCACCGGCCGCGGAGCCGCCGGTGCCCGTGGAGCCCGAGGTGGCGGAGCCGGAGGCGCCGCCCTGCTGGGCGGTGGTGTCGAGCTCCAGCGACGGGGTCACCGAGCCCTTGACCTTGCACGGGATGTTGATCTTCGAGGCGCCCAGCGTGACGTCGATCGTCAGGGTGCCGGGGCTGAGCGTGGACTTGCCGGACGCGCCGGGCTTGTACGTGCCGGTCATGTCGGCCAGGTCGACCGGCTTGCCCTGCTCCAGCGGTTCGGCGTTGGCCGGGCCGGTGACCTTCACCGAGCCCTTGTCCGCGCCGCCGATGGTGACGTCCATGGACGGCTTGAGCGCACCGGCCGGCAGCGCGGCCGGGCTGTCCATCACGCCCTTGGCCGTCTTGACCGTGAGGGCGTAGCTCCCACCGCTCTTCTTGGCGTTGATCGTCACCTTGGAGGCGATGTCGGGCGGTCCCGGGGACGTACAGGTGAAGTTGACCGAGACCTCCTTGCCGGGGAAGTCGGTCTGTCCGCCGCCACCGCCGGAGCCCGAGGTGGAGCCGCCGGAGTCACCGCCGCCGGAGGTCGTGCCACCCGCGGTGGTGCCCGAGGTCGTGCCGCCCGCGGTGGTGCCGGAAGTGGTGCCGCCCGCGGTGGTGGAGCCGCTCGTCGTACCACCCGCGGTGGTGGAGCCGCTGCCGTCCGTGACCTTGATGGTCGCGCCCGGCTGCACGGTCTCCTTCGGGCTGCACTTGGTGTCCGTGGAGATCGGCTTGGAGACGTTGATCTTGTAGGCGTCCGGCGTCAGCGTGATCTCACCGGCCTTCTCCAGCTTCAGTGTGCCCTTCATGTCGGGCAGCACCATGGCGCTGTTCTTGGGGATCGGCGGGTTCTGCCGCGGGCCTTCCATCTGCACGGTGCCGGTGGCGGCGCCGCCGACCTTGAGCGTGCCGGTCGGCTTGACGGTGTCCTTGTCCAGATCGAGGATGTCGGGGTTCTTGGAGGCGGCCTCGACCGTCTTCCACACCACCTCGACGGTGTCCCCGACCTTGGCCTCGGCGGGCGCGGTCAACTGCACCTTGGTCGTGCCCTGCACGGCCGGCAGCCCCGAGATGGGCGGCGGAATGCACTCCGTCGCGTACGAGACGTCGGCGGCCTGTGCCGGACTCGCGGCCAGCAGCATGCCCGCGCCGCCGAGCATCATCGCGACTCCCGCCGCGACCGTCCTGCGATGCGTACTCACGAATGTCCCTTCGTCGTCGGTCTGTTCTCTGACGGTGCGGAATCGGGTGTGAACCACGGCAGCGCGGCTGTCGTGGAGGCCGGGCCGTCGGTGGGCGCGGCCGTGGGGCCCTCGGCGGGCCTCTGCGTACGGCGCGGCTTCGGGGCCTTCGCGGTCGTACCGGCCCGTCGCAGCGGGCGGCGGCGCCGGGCGCTGCCCGGGGCGCGCGAGGAGCGGGGCCGTACCTTGTCGACGACCGCCATGCCGATCCGGAACACGGCGGCCGGTACGACGAGGCACAGCAGGATCCAGAAGACCGTGACCCCCCAGGGGCGGCCGACCCCCCACGGCTGCTCGGCCAGCACCTTGCCGCCGTACTTGAGCGAGACCTGGTAGTCGCCGTGGGCGCCCGCCGTCAGTTCGACCGGGAGCTTGATCTGCGCCTTGCGGCCGGAGGCGATGGTGCCGCGCCACTGCTGCTCCTCCCACTGCGGGGCGAAGACGCCGTGCGCGGTGCCGACCTCGAAGACCGGGTCCTTGACGGGGGCGGAGCCGAGGTTGCCCACGGTGAGGACCAGTTGCCGGGCGGGCGGGGCGCCGAACCAGGTGAGGATCCCGCTCTCGCCCTCCAGCCGAGTGGTGGCGAGCACCGCGAGCCGGCCGTCCCCGGTCTCCTTCGGCAGCGCGGCGAGCGGGTGGCCCGCGACGACGAACACGGCGTCGGCGGCGGCCTGTTCCCCGGTGACGGTGGCGACGTGCACCACGCAGGGGCAGGGCACGGGCGGTTCGGCGACCGGCATCTTCTTGCGGAAGGCGCCCTTGCCGTCGGTGGTGACGGCCCGGCCCTCGGCGTTGGCGCAGGAGTTGGTGCCGCCGATCACGCCCCGGTCCGGCGTGGACCGTCCGCAGATCAGCATCATCAGCAGGGCGTTCGGCCGCCACCCGCCGCCCTTCACGGTGATCTCACCGCCCTTGCCCGCCTGCTGCTCGGAGAGGGTGACCACGGGCTTCGCCGCCGCCCTGGTGTCCGCCGCGCCGGCCCCGGGTGCGGAGAGCATCAGCAGAGCGGGCAGCAGGGCCACGAGCAGCGCCGCGAACGACGCGGCGCATGGCCTCGTGGCCCTCCGGTGGCTGCCGCTGCGGAGTGCTGCCGGTCCGGCCTGTCCAGTCACGATTCCGCTCCCGCCTTCGCCAAGTGCCTGCTCCCTGAGTGCTGCCGACCGCCTGGCGGCCGTACGGACGGCTCGCCGGCGTCGGTGCCGGTGCCGGTGCCAGTGCCGGCGTCGCCTCGCTGCTGCCGGCGCGCTCGCCTGCGCCGGTACGCGTACGTGCCCGCGCCCGCGCCAGCCAGGACCAGCAGTGCGCCGGCGGTCAGCGGCGCCCACGGGACGAAGACGGCGCGGGCCGTCGCCTCGCCGTGCGCGCCGCCCTCCGCCATGACGCGCAGCCGTACGGTCGCCGAGTCGAGCGCGGGGGCGTCCCGCCACGGCTCGGTGAGCCGGAGGCGCTGTCCGGGCCGCAGCTCCACGGGCAGGGTGCGGGCCCCGCGCCGCAGCAGCGTCCCGAACACCCCGTCGGCCCGGACCGCGAGCCGCGGGGCGAGGACCGCGTTGCCCCGGTTGACCAGCGTGTAGTGGATGGTCCGCCCGGACACGGTGACGTCCTCGACGGTGAGTGCGGCCAGCGTCGGCCCGCCGACCCGCAGCCGGACCGGCACACCCACCGTGCGGTCGCCGCCGCGCACGACGATCGCGGCGGGGCGGTCACCGGGCGTCGCGCCCGCCGGAACCGTGACGGTGAACGGCACATCGGCCCGGGTGCGGGCCGGGACGGTCACCTCGGCGGCGGCGGTCCGCAGCCAGCGCCCGGCCCCGGTGGCGCCCCTGCCTCCGGAACCGCCGCTCCTCGCGTCGTACCTGTCGGCGCCGCTCAGCCGCACGGTGACCGGGGACCGCCCGGGGTTGGTGACGGAGATCCGGTCCTGGAGAACGGTGCCGGGCGGGCCCTCCAGATAGAAGTACGGTCTGCCGCCCGTACCGGAACCGCTCACCGCGGGCTGCGCCGTCCATGAAGCAGCGCCCGTGTGCGGCGGCGTCCGCGGCGCGGCACCGGCGTCCGCCGGTGTCATGGCGAGGGCGCACAGCAGTACGGCGAGGGCGAGTCGGGCGGCGTGACCGGTCGGCGACGGCATGGGCGGCTCCCTGATGCGTGACGGCGGCGGCTGGATCGCGGGACCGGGTCGCTCCGGATCCGGCCCGGCCCGGCAGGAACGGCCCCTATCGGCCCGCGGCCCCCTGCCCGCGCCTGGTCAGCCAGAGCACCCCGGCCGCACCGGTCAGCAGCACCGTGCCGCCCAGCGTGCCGAGCGCCACGGCCGAGTCGAGCGGGCCGGTCTTCGGCAGCTGCCCGCCGCCGTCGTCGTCCGGGGCACCCTGCCCGTTGCCCGCGGCCGTCACATCGAGCTGGAGCGACGGTCCCGGCTTGTTGGCGGGGGTGCAGGTCGTGGTCGTACCGAGCGCCTTGATGGTGAGCACTCCGGCGGTGAAGTCGACCTTGCCGCTCTTCTTCGGGGTGTACATACCCGACAGGTCACTGATCTTGATGGGGGTGTTGGCGGGTATCGCGGCGGAGTTCGGCGCGCCGGATACCTGGACCCGGCCGGAGTCGGCGCCGCCCACCTCGATGACCGCGCTGGGGCTCATCGCGCCCTTGCCCAGTTCGACGGGGCTGGAGGAGACGCCCTTCTGGAAGGACATGGTGAGCCGGTAGCCACCGCCGCTCTTGACGCTCTTGATGTCGATGGGCGACACGGCGCTCTTGTCGCCGATCGGGGTCTTGCACTTGTAGTCGACGTCCACGACCGTGGCGTGGGCGGCGGGCGCGGCCATCAGCACCACCGTGCCCGCCAGCGCGGACGCCAGCGCGAGAGCTGTTCGCTTCTGGTAGGACACCTGAGTTCCCCTCATGCCGGAAGTCGCCGCACGCCGGTTCACACCGACGCGATTTCCTGACGACACATCAGATCGGGCGCTCAAGGTACGCCCGGCAACTTGTGGAGGGAAGACAAAGAGCGCGCCGATCCGGCGCGCTCCTCGGTGCTGCGAACGACGGGGCGGCGCGCCCCGGGGGTCCCGCCGGTCCCAGGGCCTCTTCGGCCCCGATCCGCGGGACGGACCTACGCGGATCCGGCGGACATGCTCGCGCGGATCCCCGCCGGACAGGCCTGCGCGGATCCGCCGGACAGGCCTGCGGGGATCCCCTACGCGGGGGCGGCCAGCTCCGCCCAGACGGTTTTCCCGGACCGGCCGGGCACCCGCTGGACGCCCCAGTCCAGGCAGAGCCGCTGCACAATGAACATGCCGTGCCCGCCGGGCCGCCCGGCCCGGTGCGGGGTGCGCGGGGCGGGCTGTCCCGCACCCGAGTCGGCGACCTCCACCCGCAGCACCTTCGCCGTGCAGGCGATGCGCATCTCCTCGGGCCCGTCGGCATGCAGGCAGGCGTTGGTGACCAGCTCGGAGACGACCAGCAGGACGTCCTCGGCGGCGGCCCGGCCGTCGGCGCTCGAAGCGGGGAGCCAGCCCCATTCGTGCAGCGCCTGGCGGGCGAAGTCGCGGGCGGTCGGCACGATGCCGCTGACCCCGCGCAGCGACAGGGTGAGCCACTGCCGCTCGGCCGGTTCGCAGGAGGCCGCACCGGCACCCGTGTCCGGGTGCGCCTGAACGCCGACGTCCTCCGGCTCGCGGCCGAGGTCGCCCGGCGGATGCTGCCGGGTGGTGCTCATCAGCGCTTCACCTCACCGATTCACCATGTCGCCATCGAACAATTACAAGTACACATACAGAGTGTGGTGGTCGCCCACGGCCCCGCCGGATGACTCCTGCCCGGCCGAATCGTGACAACACCCACTTCGTCTACGCGGATCGCGTGACACGGGCAACACGAGGGGCGCCCGGGGCCGCGAAACGCGCCGCGGTCACACGTCCAGGGCCGCTTCGAGGGAGTCATGGACGGTGAAGACCGCCTCGGCCCCGGTGATCTCGAAGACCCTCGCCACCACCGGCAGCATCCCGGCCAAATGGACCCCTCCCCCGCCCGCTTCCGCCTTCAGGCGGGCACCGAGCAGCACATTGAGCCCGGTGGAATCACAGAATTCGAGTCCCGAGCAGTCGACCACCAGGCGCACCCGCCCCTGCTCGACCGCGTGCTCCAGGGGCTCCCGCAACAGATCCGCCGTGTGGTGATCCAGCTCACCCACCGGCGTCACGACCTCGCTGCGCCCTTCGGTCCGGACCTCGACCTGAAGTCGCCCCCGGTTCGCACTGCCGACCGTCCCGCGGTCCATGCCCGTCCCTCTTCGCCGTTCGTCACTGTCTGCGCCTTCGCGTGCGCAGATACGTATGTGCTGCCTCTGACGTTCTTGAAACAGTACGCGGTCTGTGCGCCACGCGATACCCGAAGACCTCAACAAACCGGACATATAGCGGTAATTGGCGCTTGTAACTGTCCGTCCGAAGCGGGTAAGGGTAGGAGGACACCCAAAACACGGCCGGCTTCGGAGGCGCCGCTTCACCGCAGGAACACGTATGGGCATCGGCAGCCATATGCCGAGAACGATGGAGGAGACCATGTCACCCCGGCTCGACGGACCGCGTCCCCACAACGCGACGTCAGCATGTCCTCAGGGACTGACCCACTCAGACTCCCCTGCCGCGAGCGCCGAGCACGGCACCCGCAGCAGCACCGGTACCGGCACAGGTACCAGCACCACCACCAGCACCATCAGCGCCACCAGTGACACCGCCCACGCCGACGGCTCCGGCCACACCGGCGGCTTCGACCACGGCGTGAGTGACGGTCTCGAAGGACTTCCCGAGATCCCGCCCTATGACGAAGTGGGGCCGCTGGACGCCAGGGCACTGTCGAAGACGCTCTTCGAGCGGCTCGAATCCCTCGAAGAGGGCACCCACGAGTACTCGTACGTCCGCAATACGCTCGTCGAACTGAACCTGGCCCTGGTCAGGTTCGCCGCCTCCCGGTTCCGCTCCCGCAGCGAGCCGATGGAGGACATCGTCCAGGTCGGCACCATCGGTCTGATCAAGGCGATCGACCGCTTCGAGCTCAGCCGCGGCGTGGAGTTCCCGACGTTCGCTATGCCGACCATCGTCGGCGAGATAAAGCGATTCTTCCGCGACACCAGCTGGTCCGTGCGCGTCCCGCGCCGACTCCAGGAACTCCGGCTCGACCTGGCCAAGGCGGGCGACGAGCTCGCCCAGCGACTGGACCGATCGCCCACCGTGGGCGAGCTCGCCGACCGCCTCGGCATCACTCGCGACGAGGTCGTCGAGGGCATGGCCGCGAGCAACGCGTACACCGCGAGCTCGCTGGACGCCAAGCCCGAGGAGGACGATCACGAGAGCGCGCTGGCGGACCGCATCGGCTACGAGGACCACGGGCTCGAAGGCATCGAGTACGTCGAGTCCCTGAAGCCGCTGATCGCCTCGCTGCCACGCCGCGACCGCACGATCCTCTCGCTCCGGTTCGTCGCCAACATGACGCAGTCGGAGATCGGTGAGGAGCTGGGCATCTCGCAGATGCATGTGTCGAGGCTGCTCTCCCGCACCCTGGTCAAGCTGCGCAAGGGACTGACCCTGGAGGAGTGAGCGGACACGCCCCACGGCCCGCTGCGGGAACCGCGTGACAGGAACCGTGTGACAAGAACCGCGTGAAAGGACCCGCCTCGACATGAGGCGGGTCCTTCCGTGTGTCCGACGTTCCGTCACCACCCGGCGACCGGTGACTGGTCACCGGTGACCGATCACCGGCGACTGGTGACTGGTGATCGGTGGTTCAGACGACGCGTTCGCCCCGCTGCCAGACCGCGTGGACCAGCGGGACGCCCGGCCGGTAGGCGAGGTGGACGTGGCTGGGGGCGTCGAGGAGGGTCAGGTCGGCGCGGGCGCCGGGGGTGATGCGGCCGATGTCCGTACGGCGCAGGGCCGCGGCGCCGCCCGCGGTGGCGGACCAGAGGGCCTCGTCCGGCGTCATGCCCATGTCGCGTACGGCGAGGGCGATGCAGAAGGGCATGGACGACGTGAACGACGAGCCCGGGTTGCAGTCCGTGGAGAGGGCGACGGTGGCGCCCGCGTCGAGGATGCGGCGGGCGTCCGGCCAGGTGGCGCGGGTGGAGAACTCGGCGCCGGGAAGCAGGGTGGCGACGGTGTCGCCCTGGGCCAGGGCGTCGACGTCGGCGTCGGTGAGGTGGGTGCAGTGGTCGGCGGAGGCGGCGTCGAGCTCGACGGCCAGCTGGACGCCGGGGCCGTGGCCGAGCTGGTTGGCGTGGACGCGGGGGTGCAGGCCCTTCGCCATGCCCGCGGTGAGGATCGCGCGGGCCTGGTCGCCGTCAAAGGCTCCCTTCTCGCAGAAGACGTCGATCCAACGGGCGTACGGGGCACAGGCGTCGAGCATCGGCCCGGTGACCAGGTCGACGTAGCCGGCCGGGTCGTCGGCGTAGTCCGGGGAGACGATGTGGGCGCCGAGGTAGGTGACCTCCTCGGTGTGCCGGGCGGCGATGCGCAGGGCGCGGGCCTCGTCCTCGACGGTGAGGCCGTAGCCGGACTTGGTCTCGAAGGTGGTGGTGCCCTGGCGCAGCGCCTCGGCGAGGTAGCGGGCGACGTTGGCGGCGAGCTGTTCGTCGGTGGCGGCGCGGGTGGCGGCGACCGTGGTCCGGATGCCGCCCGCGCTGTAGGCGCGGCCGGACATCCGGGCGTTGAACTCCTCGGTGCGGTCGCCCGCGAACACCAGGTGGGAGTGGGAGTCGACGAAGCCGGGGATCAGTGCCCGGCCGCCCGCGTCGACGGCGTTGTCAGTGGCGGGTGCTTTGCTGGATTCACCGGTCCAGACGACCCGGTCGCCCTCGATGACGACGGCCGCGTCCCGGACCGTGCCCAGGGGGGAATCCGGGTGGAGGGAGGGGTCGTTGGTGACCAGACTGGCGATGTTGGTGATGGCGGTCGTCGTCATCGGGGTGCTGCTCTCCTTGCGGGGGTCCGGCATCAGCGGTGCAGGGCGGCGATGGCCGAGGCGAGTGCCGCGGGTACGTCCTCGACGAGTGTGTGCCGCCCGTCGCGCACGATGTGCCGGCCTGCCACGAGCGTGTGCCGCACATCGGCCGCGGAGGCGGCGAATACGACTGCTTCGGCAGCCAGTCGGGGTACCGGCCCTGCTGTTCTGACGGAGTCCAGGGCGACGGTCGCCAGGTCTGCGGGGGCGCCGGGTTCGATGACGCCCGCCTCCGGCCGGCCGAGCGCCGCGTGTCCGTCGACGGTGGCGGCGCGCAGCAGGGCGGCCGCCGTCCAGTGACCGCGTGCCCGGGTGCGCAGGCGCTCATTGAGCTCCATCGCGCGGGCCTCCTCGAAGAGGTCGATCACGGCATGGCTGTCGCTGCCGAGGGAGAGCGGCGAGCCGGCCCGCTGGAGGGCGACGGCGGGGCCGATCCCGTCGGCGAGGTCGCGTTCGGTGGTGGGGCACATGCAGGTGCCGGTCGCCGAGGAGCCGAGCAGCGCGATGTCCTCACCCGTGAGGTAGGTGTTGTGGATGCCGGTGGTGCGCGGTCCGAGGACGCCATGGTCGGCGAGGAGCCGGGTGGGTGTGCGGCCGTGGGCGGCGAGGCAGGCGTCGTTCTCCGCGGTCTGCTCGGAGAGGTGGACGTGGAGCGGGGCCTGTCGTTCCTCGGCCCAGGCGGCCACGGTGGCGAGCTGCGCGGCGGGCACGGCGCGCACGGAGTGGACGGCCGCGCCGATCAGGGCGTGGTCGGAGCCCTTGAGGAGGGCGGCGCGTTCGGCCCAGGCGTCCGCGGTGATGTCGGAGAAGCGCAGCTGGTGCCGGTCGGGCTGCTGGTACTGGGTGGGGCGCTTGCCGAATCCGGCGGAGAGGTAGGCGGTGTCCAGCAGTGTGATCCGGATCCCGGCCTCGCCCGCCGCCGCGATCAGGGCCTCGCCCATCGCGTTCGGGTTGTCGTACGGGGTGCCGCCCGGCGCGTGGTGCAGATAGTGGAATTCGCCGACCGCGGTGATGCCCGCCAGCGCCATTTCGGCGTAGACGGCGCGGGCGAGTTCGTAGTACGAGTCGGGGGTGAGCCGGGCGGCGACCTGGTACATGGTCTCGCGCCAGGTCCAGAAGGTGCCGGAGCCCACCTGGACGGTGGAGCGCAGGGCGCGGTGGAAGGCGTGCGAGTGGGTGTTGGCGAGCCCGGGGACGGTGAGCCCGCGCAGCACCGTTGCGCCCGGCGGCGGGGTGACGACGCCGGTGCGGACGCCCGCGATCAGCCCGCCGGAGACGTCCAGGGCCACGCCCGGCTCGACATGGGTGCCGAGCCAGGCGTGGGACAACCAGTACGTCACGGTGGCGGGCCTGCCCGCCGGTTCCGTTGTCAGCTGCACGCGAGACCTTCCAGTACGTCGGCGAGTGCGACCACCCCGGCCACGCAGTCGTCCTCGGCCGCGTGTTCGGCCGGCGAGTGCGAGATTCCGGTGGGGTTCCGTACGAACAGCATGGCGGTCGGTACCGAAGCGGACAAAATACCCGCGTCGTGTCCGGCGCCGGTCCCGAGGACGGGCACGGCACGGCCGGCGTCGCCCCGGCCCGCGAGGATCTTGCCGAGCTCGTCGCGCAGGGCATGCTCGAACTCCACGACGGGGGTGAAGGACTCCCGTACGACGTCGAGGTCGATCCCGGCCCGCTCGGCGTGTTCCCGGGCGGCCCGCTCGATGCCGGTGACCACGGCGTCCAGGCGGTCCTGGTCGGCGGCGCGGGAGTCGAGCCAGCCCCGTACGAGGGAGGGGATGGCGTTGACCCCGTTGGGCTCGACGGTGATCTTGCCGAAGGTGGCGAGGGCCCCGGCGAGTTCCGCCTCGCGGCGGGCGGCGAGCACGGTCTCGGCGTACGTGAGCATCGGGTCGCGCCGGTCGGCCAGTCGGGTGGTGCCCGCGTGGTTGGCCTCGCCCCGGAAGTCGAACCGCCAGCGTCCGTGCGGCCAGATCGCGGAGGCGATGCCGACCGGGTCGCCGGTGAGGTCGAGGGCGCGCCCCTGCTCGACGTGGAGCTCGACGAACGCGCCGATGCGGGCGAGCCGTTCGGGGTCCGGGCCGATGGTGTCGGGGTCGTACCCGGCCGCCTCCATGGCCCGCGGCAGTGTGATGCCGTCGCCGTCGCGGAGCCGGTGCGCCTCTTCGACGGTCAGCTGTCCGGCGGCGAGCCGGGAGCCGACGCAGGCGAGCCCGAAGCGGGCCCCCTCCTCGTCGCCGAAGTTGCTGATGGCCAGCGGCCGGGTGAACTCCACTCCCCTGCGGCGGAGTTCGTCGAGCGCGGCGAAGGAGGAGACCACGCCGAGCGGCCCGTCGAAGGCGCCGCCGTCCGGTACGGAGTCGAGATGCGATCCGGTGACGACGGCGTCCCCGGCCAGGGGATCGCCGAGCCAGGCCCACTGGTTGCCGTTGCGGTCGACCTCGTAGCCGAGCCCGCGCGCCTCGGCCTGGGTCCGGAACCAGGCACGGCAGTCGACGTCGGCGCCGGTCCAGGCGTAGCGCCGGTAGCCACCGCTGTCCCGGTGCCGGCCGATGGGCAGCAGCTCGCGCCACATGGCGCGGAACGAGGACGAGTCGCCGCGGCCGCCCGCCGCGGCGCCGACGCCGCCCCCGGAGTTCGCCCCGCCCTCGGGGTTCGCCCCGTCCCCGGTCCGAAGGCTCACTGGGTGTCCTCGGTCATCGGCACGCGCACGCCCTTGTCCTCGGCGACGGACTCCGCGATGTCGTACCCGGCGTCGACGTGCCGGATGACGCCCATGCCCGGGTCGTTGGTGAGCACCCGGCGGATCTTCTCGCCCGCCAGCTTCGTGCCGTCGGCGACGGTCACCTGTCCGGCGTGGATGGACCGGCCCATGCCCACGCCGCCGCCGTGGTGGATGGAGACCCAGGAGGCGCCGGACGCCACGTTGACCATGGCGTTCAGCAGCGGCCAGTCGGCGATCGCGTCGGACCCGTCGAGCATGGCCTCGGTCTCCCGGTACGGGGAGGCCACGGAGCCGCAGTCCAGGTGGTCGCGCCCGATGGCCAGCGGGGCGGCCAGCTCGCCGCTCGCCACCATGTCGTTGAACCGTTCACCGGCCCGGTCGCGCTCGCCGTAGCCGAGCCAGCAGATGCGGGCGGGCAGCCCCTGGAAGTGGACGCGCTCGCCGGCCATCTTGATCCAGCGGTGCAGCGACTCGTTCTCCGGGAAGAGCTCCAGCATCGCCTTGTCGGTCTTGTGGATGTCGGAGGCCTCGCCCGACAGGGCCGCCCAGCGGAACGGGCCCCTGCCCTCGCAGAACAGCGGCCGGATGTACGCGGGGACGAAGCCGGGGAAGTCGAATGCCCGCTCGTAGCCCGCGAGTTGCGCCTCGCCGCGGATGGAGTTGCCGTAGTCGAAGACCTCGGCCCCGGCGTCCATGAAGCCGACCATCGCCTCGACGTGCTTGGCCATCGACTCCCGTGCGCGCTGCGTGAAGTCGGCGGGCTTCTCGGCGGCGTACGAGGTCATGTCGTCGAAGTCGACCCCGAGCGGGAGGTACGCCAGCGGGTCGTGCGCGCTGGTCTGGTCGGTGACGATGTCGATCGGGGCGCCCTCGGCGAGCATCCGGGGCAGCAGCTCCGCCGCGTTGCCGAGCAGGCCGATGGAGAGCGGGCGGCGGGCGTCCCGCGCCTCGGTGGCGAGCTGGAGCGCGTGCTCCAGGGAGTCGGCGCGCACGTCCAGGTAGCGGTGCTCGATCCGGCGCTCGATGGCGCGCGGGTCGCAGTCGATGCAGATCGCGACGCCGTCGTTCATGGTCACGGCGAGCGGCTGGGCGCCGCCCATGCCGCCGAGTCCGGCGGTCAGGGTGATCGTCCCGGCGAGGGTGCCGCCGAACTTCTTGGCCGCCACCGCCGCGAAGGTCTCGTACGTGCCCTGGAGGATGCCCTGTGTGCCGATGTAGATCCACGATCCGGCGGTCATCTGGCCGTACATGGTGAGCCCGAGCGCCTCCAGGCGGCGGAACTCCTCCCAGTTCGCCCAGTCGCCGACCAGGTTGGAGTTGGCGATCAGGACCCGCGGCGCCCACTCGTGCGTCTGCATGACACCGACCGGGCGCCCGGACTGGACGAGCATCGTCTCGTCCTGCTTGAGCGTCCGCAGGGTGCGCACCATCGCGTCGAAGGAGCGCCAGTCGCGGGCCGCCTTGCCGGTGCCGCCGTAGACGACGAGCTTGTCGGGGTGCTCGGCGACCTCGGGGTCGAGGTTGTTCTGGAGCATGCGCAGGGCGGCCTCCTGCTGCCATCCCAGGGTGCTCAGTTCCGTACCGCGCGGTGCCCTTACGGGGCGGGGTCCTGACATGGCAATGCCTCCTCGCGACTGTAAGCCTTCTATTCACATCCTGGAGGTCTGAATACTCGTAGTCAACAGCCCCGCACCGTCGCACGTGGACGGGCGACCCGCGCACGGGTCGCCCGGTGCTCCCGACGCGCGCCCTCCCCGCGCCTCCGTACGCCCGGGGCATGTGCCGGTGGAAAATGCCCGAACTCCTTTCCGGCGCAAGCACGTTGCGTAGCCTCGTGGTCACATTCGCACACCGGAGCCGGGCGGGGTGCCCGCATGCCCGCGGCCGCTCCGCCGCACTGGCTCGAAGACGCGCTCAAAAGACACCCGGGAGGTCCCTGTGATCCGAGCACTCAGACTGCGCGCAGGTACGAAGCGGCCGATGGCGGCCGAGGCCGAAGCGGAGGACGTCCTGGCCGAACTCCGGCGATTACGGGCCGGGGCCCCGCTCGTGTCCGGCGCCCTGGTCGCCGGTATCGACGGGCTCGTCCTGGCCCACGACACCCCGGACATGGCGCTGGAGCGAGTTGCCGCGCTGACCGCGGCCGCGCTCGGCGTCGCGACGCGGATGACGGAGGCGACCGGCCGGGGCGGCTTCGGTGAACTTCTCGTACGGGGCGAGTCCGGCTGCGTCGCGTCGTACGCCGCGGGGTCCTCGGCCGTACTCACGCTGCTGGCCGAGGACGGGGTCGATGTCGCCGCTCTCCACCTCGAAGGACGCCGGGCGGGTGACCGTATCGGCGAGCTGATCGACGACGCACGGCGTCGCGCCGCCCGACTCGCGCCCCCGGCCCCCGCTCCCTGGCAGCAACCCCGGTCACAGCCTCCGCAGCCGTCCCGGCGGCAGCCCCCGCAGCCCCCGCAGTCCGACCCGTTGCCGCCCCGCCCCTGACGGCCGAGGTCCGGCGGGCGGATTCAGCGCCGGCGCCGTGCCCCGCCGGGCGCGGCGTCCCCCGCCATCGGCCCGGTGGTCCGGTACCCCTCGACCCGCCTGCCCGCGGGCCGGCCGCGCTCCGCCCAGTCGGTCCGCACCCAGTACAGGGCGTCGTCCCGCTGCTCGCGCCGCCCGATCCGGACGGCCTTGAGCCAGAGCCCGGCGCCCGCCCCGGCGAGCACCATCCCGCCGGCCCCGGGCAGCACGAACGCGCTCGCCACGGCGGCCAGGAACGCCCCGAGCAGCCACCACCGGCGCCCGCGCCGCCAGTTGCGTACGGTCACGGCCCGGTCCTGGAGGAAGTCGGACCGCCCGGCCCGCGTGGCACCCCCGGCCAGCTCCGCGTACCGGCGACCACGCGCGAGCGCCACCACCGCCGCGGTGATCAGGAACAGCGCGGCCCCGGACAGCAGGCCGATCCGGCGCCCGGTGAGCCCCGGCACCAGCGCGCCGATCGCCGCCGCCAGCAGCCCCGGCCACCACAGCAGGGCTGCTCCGGCCCGTACGATCACGGCCACCCTCGCCAACGACTGCGCTCCGCGCCCCACGTCCGTACCCCTCTCCGCAGCTCCTCGTGAGCCTTTCCGGCCCGGAGATTAGTGGCCGTAGATGAGCGATACCTGAGAAGTGACTTCAGAGTGCCGACGAGTTCGCGCGGGAGCCGCCCCGGTCGCACTCTCAGCGCATGATCCCCACCAGTCCGTCGCCGCCCTCGGCGCACCGGAACCGGCCGGCGCAGCAGCGCGCCCAGCCGTCGGACTCCGTGTCGGTCAGGGTCAGTTGTCCCCATGTGTCGCCCACCGGGGCGTCCCCGCCCAGCCGCAGCCCGAGCGCGGGCACGGCCACGGCGGTGGCCGGTTCCGGCAGCCGCACCGTCTCCGGGAGCACCGCGAGCACCTCCTCGGCCGGGTGCCCGAACAGATCGGCCCCGTCCCACACCACGCCCGTCGCGTCCGCGTCCGGCGCCGGGCGCACGCGCCGCACCTCGACACCCGCGAGCCCGCCGGCCGCGTCCGGGCCGCCACCGGCCACGGTCAGCCGGAGCCCGTCGAACTCGGCCACGGTGTTCCACCCGGGCTGGAAGAGGTAGCCGCCGAGCCACGCGTCGTGGGCATGGCGGAGCTCGGGGTAGTCGCCGATCGTCAGCGACCCGCACCGCAACCCCAGGTGGACCCCGTCCGCAGAGGCCGTCAGCAGGTCACGGGCCGCATCGGCCCCCGTCCGGAATCGCAGCACCCCGGCCCCGCCCGGCAGCATCACACCGATTCCCGGCAGCAGTTCCAGCACCGCGCCATTCTCCCCGGCCCGGACGACAGCCCCGGGGTCCGTCACTCCACGAAGAGCCCCCGCGCCGCCGCCCTCGCGTCGAACTCCTCCAGCCTCGCCTGCGCGTCGGGCAGGTCGTCGCACATCGCCTCCAACAGCACCCGGCCCAGCAGCATCGGCGCGCACGCCGTGTCGAAGGCGAGACCGGTGCCGACGGCGGCCGGGATCAGCAGATCGCTGTATTTGGCGACGGGCGCGAACGCGGAGTCCGCCACCGACACGACGGTCATCCCCTGCTCCTGCGCGTACGCGAGCGCGTCCACGACCTCCCGCGGGTGCCGGGGCAGCGCGAAGCAGATCAGCGCGGAGGCGCCCGCCCGTCGCGCGGCGTCGATCCGGTCGCGCAGCATGCTGCCGCCCTCGTCCAGCACCCGGACATCGGGGTGGACCTTGGCCGCGAAGTACCCGAAGCCGCGCGCCTGCGAGGAGGCGGCCCGCAGCCCGAGCACCGGCAGCGGCCGCGAGGCCGCCAGCAGCCTGCCCGCCCGCTCGACGGGGCCGGGATCGGCGAGCAGCTCGGCCAGGTGCCGCAGGTTCTCGATCTCGCCGAGCACCGCCTGCTGGTACTCGTTGTACGTGTCGTCCCCGCCGCCGGGCACGGACACGGGCTCGGTGGGCGCGACCTCCCGCAGGTGCTTGCGGAGCGCCGGGTAGCCGTCGAAGCCGAGCGCCACGGCGAAGCGGGTGACGGACGGCTGGCTGACCCCGGCCAGCTCGGCCAGCTCCACGCTCGACAGGAACGGGACGTCCCCGGCCCTGCGCACCATCGAGTGCGCGATGCGGCGCTGGGTGGGGGTGAGCCGGCGCCCCTCGAAGAGCTGCTGCAACCGCGCGGCCGGGCTGCTCCCGCTCATGCTGTCCTCTCGGTAGATTCCGGCGCACCGCGATCCGGCGCCGACAAATCCATTCAGCCAGCAAGGCGTCTGCATGTCCATATGCAGCCGGAGGTGCGGGCCGGACGCAGGCCAGGCTCCGGGCCGGACGCAGGCCGGGCCGGACGCAGGCGAGGCTCCGGACCGGACGCAGGCCAGGCCGGACGCAGGCCAGGCTCCGGACCGGACGCAGGCCGGGCGCCGCCCCAGGGCCCGCCGCTCAGGGCGTGTCCGTGCCGTCCAGGATCTCGACGACCGAGACCCAGGACTCCCATCGCCGCGTGAACACCCGCAGCGTATGGCCGCCCGGCACGGTCCCGGCCCAGGCGACGGTCGCACCCCGGTCACCCCGCCCGTCGTCCGGTGCGCTTCCCGGTGTGCGTCGCAGGCCGTCCGCCTCCAGTCCGGTGTGCACCGTCCCCAGCTGTTCCCGGGCCGTTGCCACGTCGTCGTACTCGACGAGGCACTGCCGGGCCACGGCGTTGTGCCCGCCCCGGTACTCCCGGCTGTAGCCGACCCTGTCGGGCGCGCCCGTCCGCGGTGACGTGACCTGGCAGAAGGTACCGAGACCCGCCCGGTCCAGGAGGCCGCCGCGTGCGTCGGAGCCGACCGGCCGTCCCTCGTTCTCCTTCCAGTGCCACGTGCCGTACAGGGGCACTTCCTCCGCGGGCAGGGTCCGGACCGTGCCGTTCTCGCGGAACGGATTGTCCGGCGCGACGGCCACCGCGCCCCGCTCGTGCTGCCGGTCCGTTCCGGCCGGCAGCAGGATCCATGCCCCGGCGGCCATCAGTACGGCCGCGCACAGTGCCGCCGTACTCGCCCTGCGCCGCGCCCGGCGTCGTTGCCCCCTCTGCCGGATCTCCTCGGCGGCGGGCAGCCGCACGACGACACCGTCCAGCAGCTCCTCGACCTCAGCCATGGCCGGCCCCCCTCACACGCCCGGCGGTGGCAAGAGGATCGGCCAGCCGCTCGCCGAGAACCTTGCGGGCCCGGTGGAGCCGGGTCCGTACCGCACCGTTCGACACCCCCGTCTCGCGCGCCACTTCTTCCACCGGCAGGTCCAGCAGATGGTGCAGGACCACGGTCCGGCGTTGCTCGGCACTCAGCTCGGCGAGCGCGTCCATCAGCGCCACCCGGTCCGCCGAGAGGCCGGGGATGTCCGAGGGCGGCCCGTGCCGGAAGTGCGCGCGCACCCGGTTGCGCGTCCTGCGCCAGGTGCTGATCGCCAGCCGGATCGCCACTGTCCGCACCCAGGGGAGCGGGTCGCCCTCACGCACCAGCCGGTCCCAGCGCTGCCACGCCCGCACATACGCCTCCTGCACCGCGTCCTCCGCCTCCGCCAGATCACCCGTCGTCGCGTAGACGGCGGCGACCAGCCGCTTGGCCGTGGCCGTGTAGAACGCGTCGAAATCCTCGGCCCCCGTCAGCATCGTCCTCCGTCCGTTCATCGCCCAGGAACTGTTCTCACCGGATACACGCACCGGCGGGGCCGGATGTTACGGACGGCTTTCCGGTCTCCTGCCGGTTTCCCCCTTGAGGCGCTCAGCCAACGAGGCGCTGAGGCGCTCCCCCGGGGAAAGAGGGGGGACAGCCCCACTGCGCGCGAGGCCGCCGGCTCATAGCGTGAAGGGCATGAAAGCCGGAGACCCCGAGCTCAAGAGCGAGCTCGATGCCGCCCTGCATGCCCGTAGTGAGCTGGGTTCGGAGTACGAGCCCGCGCTCGTGGAGTCTTTTCTGGAGAAGGTCGAGCAGCAGCTCGACAGCACGCTCCACCGCCAGGTCCGGCGCCATCTCGCCGAACAGCGGGTGAACGTCGCCAGGGGTGCGCGCCCGCCGCAGCCCCTGGGGAATTTCGGCGAACGCTACGGCTTCGGGATCATCTCGCTGATCCTGGCCGTCCCGCTCTCGGCGATCGGCGCCTCGACCGCCGGCACCGGAGGTCTCGTCGTCGCCTGGCTCGGGATCATCGCGGTCAACGCCGTGCACGCCGCCCGCAGCTGGCCCTGGTTCTCGCGCCGCCCGGGACGTACGGACTCCGACTGGGAGGACTGACGGCCGGGGGCCGCGCAGCCGTTTCAGAAGCACAGCCCGCTTCAGAAGCACAGCCCGCTTCAGAAGCACAGCCGCCCCGGAAGCACAGCCGCCCGGAGACGCACGGCCCTACGCCTGGCGGGTGGGCTGCACGATCAGCTGGCGCAGGTTGATGTGGCGTGCCCGGCTGGTGGCGTAAGCGATCAGGTCGGCGATCTCGTCGCTGGAGAGCCCGCCGAGCGCGTCGAACATGCCGTCGAGCTGGCTGCTCAGCTCGGCGTTGTCGATGTGGCCGGCCAGCTCCGTGTCGGTGAGGCCCGGCTCGATGTTCGTGACGCGGACGTCACGCGGCCCGAACTCGGTGCGCAGCGACGTCGACAGGTAGGTCAGTGCGGCTTTCGTCGCCCCGTACACGGCGAAATTGGGGAACATGATGTGCGCGCCGATGGACGAGATGTTGACCAGGTCCGCGGTGCGGCCTTCGGCGGCCGCCGCCACCAGGTCGGCCGTGAAGGCCCGGACGATCCGCAGGGCGCCCGTCACATTGGTGTCGATCATCCGCTGCCACTCGTCGGTCCGGCCCGCGTCGACCGGGTTCGGCAGCATCACACCGGCGGCGTTGACCACCAGGTCCACCCGGCCGAAGGTGCTGTGCACCAGCTCGGCCGCGGCGTCGACGGACGCCTGGTCGGTGACGTCGGTGGCGACGGCGAGCGCCTCGCCGCCCGCCTCCTTGATCGCGGCGGCCAGCTCCTCCAGCCGCTCCGCCCGTCGGGCCAGCAGCGCGACCCGTACGCCCTGGGCGGCGAGCAGCCGGGCGGTGGCGCTGCCCATGCCGCTGGCGGCTCCGGTGATGACGGCGGTGCGGCCTGCGAGAGTGCGGTACGACATGTCGTGCTCCTTGTGCGTTTCCGGGACCGGGGCGTTTCCCCGGGCCTGGTTCCACTCTGCTGGGCCGCCACCGGGTTACCCAGGGCGACGCTGTTCCTGGGTCTGCCAGTACCAGGCTGGGCGTCCGCGCTTCTTCTACGATCGACGCCATGGACGCTGACCCAGGTGATTTCCTCCGCTCGTGCCGTGCCCGTATCCAGCCCGAGGACGTGGGGCTCCAGGCGTACGGCCGGCGGCGCGTGCCCGGACTGCGGCGCGAGGAGGTGGCGCAGCTCGCGGGGGTGAGCGTCGACTACTACATCCGGCTGGAGCAGGGGCGCGGCCCGAGCGTCTCGGACGCGGTGCTCGACGCGATAGCCAGGGTGCTGCGGCTGGACGAGACGGAGCACACGTATCTGCGTACGGTGGCGCGCCCCAGGGCGGGCGCCTCGGCTCCGGCCTCCTCCCAGCGGGTACGTCCCGGGCTGCGCCGGGTGCTGGACTCGCTGGCCGGCGCCCCGGCGTTCGTCCTGGGGCGCCGGATGGACGTGCTGGCCTGGAACGCGCTGGGGGACGCCGTCGTCGGCTTCTCCCGGATGCCCGCCGCCGAGCGCAACATGCCGCGCCAGGTGTTCCTGGAGCCGGCGGCGCGGGAGCTGTACCCGGAGTGGGCGGCGGTGGCGGCGGAGACGGTCGCGTATCTGCGACTGGACGCGGGACTGCACCCCAATGACCGGCAACTGGCCACGCTGGTCGGTGAGTTGTCCCTGAAGAGCGAGGACTTCCGCCGGCTGTGGGCGGACCATCAGGTGAAGTCGAAGACCGGCGGCGTCAAGCGCATCAACCACGCGGTCGCGGGTGAGCTGGTCCTGCCGTACGAGACGCTCGGCGCGGCCGGCGATCCCGGTCAGTCCCTGGTGGTCTACACCCCGGAGCCCGGCAGCGAGACCGCCGAACGCATCGCGCTGCTGGCGAGCTGGGCGGCCGCACCGGCACCGGCCGGCTGATACACGTCCGGCCGGTACCCGGCCGGACGGCCGCGCGCGTGGCCGGACGGATGTGTCGCGGGGACCGCCGCACCCCCGGTTGCCCAGGGGGCGGGACGACGGCGGTCCCCGCGAGGGACACGGTCCGGGTCAGTTCCGGTCACCGCGTCCTGGCGACGATGGAGGTCCGGGAGCCGCTCCGTAGTCCGTGTCGCCGTACCGGGTGCCGGCGGGTTTCCCTGCCGACACCCGTAAATCTGCCGGACTCGTGTTAAGCCGGTGCTGCGCGAACGTGTCGCGCTCGTACCGTTTTCGCGAAGCCCCGGACCCGCGGCGCCAGGTCCTACGCCTTGCCGGCCGTCGCGTCCTTGGCGAGGAACGCCAGCAGGTCCTGGCGGCTGACCACGCCCTTCGGCTTGCCCTCCACCAGCACGATCGCCGCGTCCGCGGTGTTCGTGCCGCCGAGCACGGCCATCAGGTCCTCGACCGGTTCGCCGGAGCCGACCTGCGGCAGCGGCGGCGACATGTGCTTCTCCAGCGGGTCGGAGAGCGAGGCGCGCTGGGCGAACAGCGCGTTCAGCAGCTCCCGCTCCACCACCGAACCGATGACCTCGGCGGCCATCACGTCCGGGTGGCCGGCGCCCGGCTTCACGATCGGCATCTGCGAGACGCCGTACTCGCGCAGCACGTCGATCGCCTCGCCGACGGTCTCCTCCGGGTGCATGTGGACGAGGGTCGGGATCGGGCCGTCCTTGTGGTCGAGCACATCGGCGACGCGCGCGGAGGGGCCGGTGTCCTCCAGGAAGCCGTAGTCGGCCATCCACTCGTCGTTGAAGATCTTGCTGAGGTAGCCGCGGCCGCTGTCGGGCAGCAGGACGACGACCACGTCGTCCGGGCCCAGCCGCTCGGCGACCTCCAGGGCGGCGACCACCGCCATGCCGCAGGAGCCGCCGACCAGCAGGCCCTCCTCCTTGGCGAGGCGGCGGGTCATCTGGAAGGAGTCCTTGTCGGACACGGCGACGATCTCGTCCGTGACCGTGCGGTCGTAGGCGCTCGGCCAGAAGTCCTCGCCGACGCCCTCGACGAGGTAGGGGCGCCCGGAGCCGCCGGAGTAGACCGAGCCCTCCGGGTCCGCGCCGACCACCTGCACCGATCCGCCGCTGATCTCCTTCAGATAGCGGCCGGTGCCGCTGATCGTGCCGCCGGTGCCGACGCCCGCGACGAAGTGGGTGATCTTCCCGTCCGTCTGCTCCCACAGCTCGGGACCGGTGGTCTCGTAGTGGGAACGCGGATTGTTGGGGTTGGAGTACTGGTCCGGCTTCCAGGCCCCCGGCGTCTCACGGACCAGGCGGTCCGAGACGTTGTAGTACGAGTCCGGGTGCTCGGGGTCGACGGCCGTCGGGCAGACGACGACCTCGGCACCGTAGGCGCGCAGCACATTGATCTTGTCCAGGGACACCTTGTCCGGGCAGACGAAGATGCACTTGTACCCCTTCTGCTGGGCGACGATCGCCAGGCCGACGCCGGTGTTGCCACTGGTCGGCTCGACGATCGTGCCGCCGGGCTGAAGCTCGCCGCTCTGCTCCGCGGCCTCGATCATGCGCAGGGCGATGCGGTCCTTGACCGAACCGCCGGGGTTGAAGTACTCGACCTTGGCCAGGACCGTCGCCTGGATGCCGGCCGTCACACTGCGCAGCCTCACCAGCGGGGTATTGCCTACGAGACTGATCATCGAATCGTGGAATTGCACCGTGTACTCCGGGGTCTCCGAGATGGTGCGGCAAGGGTATGCGTACGGGGACGGGATTGGGCGATGCGATTGAGCGACGGTCGCCGCGGGGCAGTTAGCTGTATGTACGGCGGTACGGCGACGAGGAGGTGGACCGGACTGTGTCGAGGGCAAGGGTGGCACGGCGGATCGCGGCGGGCGCGGCCTACGGCGGCGGCAGCATCGGACTGCTCGGTGCGGCGGCGGTGGGCGTCCTGCTGGCGGAGGTCCAGCTGGCGAAACGGCAGGTGGGCGGCGGGACCGCACCGGTTCCGCCGAGCGCGGACGGGCGGTACGGGGTGGCGTTCGCCGGGCCCGCGGACCCGTTGCGGCTGGGGTTGCTGGGTGACTCGACGGCGGCCGGGCAGGGGGTGCGCCGGGCCGGGCAGACCCCGGGGGCGCTGCTCGCCTCGGGGCTGGCGGCGGTCTCGGAACGGCCGGTGGATCTGCGCAATGTGGCGCAGCCGGGTGCCCGGTCGGACGATCTGGAGCGGCAGGTCTCGCTGCTGCTGGCCGACGCCTCCGGTCCGCCCGACGTCTGCGTGATCATGATCGGTGCGAACGATGTGACACACCGGATGCCGGCCACCCAGTCGGTGCGCTGTCTGACCACCGCCGTGCGCAGGCTGCGTACGGCGGGTGCGGAGGTCGTGGTCGGCACCTGCCCGGATCTGGGCACGATCGAGCCGGTCTACCAGCCGCTGCGCTGGATGGCCCGGCGGGTGAGCCGGCAGCTGGCCGCCGCCCAGACGATCGGCTCGGTGGAACAGGGCGGGCGCACGGTGTCGCTGGGCGATCTGCTCGGGCCGGAGTTCGAGGCGAATCCGCGGGAGCTGTTCGGCCCGGACAACTACCACCCGTCGGCGGAGGGGTACGCCACGGCGGCGATGGCGGTGCTGCCCACGCTCTGCGCGGCGCTGGGGCTGTGGCCGGAGTCCGAGCGGCTGGACGGGGCCCGGCGCGCGGACATGCTGCCGGTGGCCAAGGCGGCCTCCCAGGCGGCCAAGGAGGCCGGTACGGAGGTCACCGGGGCACGGGCGCCGTGGGCGCTCCTCAAGCAGCGCAGGCGGCGGCGTCTGCCCGCGGCCACGGAGCCCCACCCGCAGCCGGAACCGCACGGGGAACCGCGCGGCCTTCCGGCGAACCGGCCGGCCCGCCAGGGGCCGGCCGCCCCTCCGGGGTCCGGCCCCGCCATCGACTGAGCGGTCGCTTAGAAAAGAGGTCGGCGTCACATGCGCAGCCCGGTGACCCAGCGTCTACGTACAGGTAACTTCCAAGTCAGTACGTGCCCGAACCCGCCTTCCAGCCCTCATGGAGCCGCGTGATGCCCGAAGCCGTGATCGTCTCTGCAGCCCGTTCCCCCATCGGCCGGGCCTTCAAGGGTTCGCTGAAGGACCTGCGCGCGGACGACCTGACCGCCACGATCATCCAGACCGCGCTGGCCAAGGTTCCCGAGCTGGACCCGAAGGACATCGACGACCTGATGCTCGGCTGCGGCCTGCCGGGCGGCGAGCAGGGCAACAACCTGGGCCGCATCATCGCCGTGCAGATGGGCATGGACCACCTTCCCGGCTGCACGATCACCCGCTACTGCTCCTCCTCGCTCCAGACCAGCCGGATGGCGCTGCACGCCATCAAGGCCGGCGAGGGCGACGTCTTCATCTCGGCCGGTGTCGAGATGGTGTCCCGCTTCTCGAAGGGCAACTCCGACAACTGGCCGGACACCCACAACCCGCTGCTCGCCGACGCCGAGGCCCGCACCGCGGCCCGCGCCGAGCGGGGCGGCGACGACTGGCACGACCCGCGCGAGGACGGCGTCGTCCCGGACGCGTACATCGCGATGGGGCAGACCGCGGAGAACCTGGCCCGGCTCAAGGGCGTCACCCGCCAGGACATGGACGAGTTCGGCGTCCGCTCGCAGAACCTCGCCGAGGAAGCCCTCAAGAACGGCTTCTGGGAGCGCGAGATCACCCCCGTCACCACCCCGGACGGCACGGTCGTCTCGAAGGACGACGGCCCGCGCGCGGGCGTCACCCTGGAGGGCGTGCAGGGCCTGAAGCCGGTCTTCCGCCCCGACGGCCTGGTCACCGCGGGCAACTGCTGCCCGCTCAACGACGGCGCCGCCGCCCTCGTGATCATGTCCGACACCAAGGCCCGCGAGCTGGGCCTGACCCCGCTGGCCCGGATCGTCTCGACCGGGGTCTCCGGTCTCTCCCCCGAGATCATGGGGTACGGACCGGTGGAGGCGAGCAAGCAGGCGCTGAAGCGGGCCGGGCTGACCGTCGGCGACATCGACCTGGCCGAGATCAACGAGGCGTTCGCCGCCCAGGTGATCCCCTCCTACCGCGACCTCGGCCTGCCGCTGGAGAAGGTCAACGTCAACGGCGGCGCGATCGCCGTCGGCCACCCCTTCGGCATGACCGGCGCCCGGATCACCGGCACGCTGATCAACAGCCTGCAGTTCCATGACAAGCAGTTCGGCCTGGAGACCATGTGCGTGGGCGGCGGCCAGGGCATGGCGATGGTCATCGAGCGGCTGAGCTGAGGCGCAGCGGAGGGTAGGGGTCGTCCGAGGCACGAGGACGGCACCTGCCCGCAGCGGAGACAAAGCGAACGCGACCGACAAGCACAGGCGGCTGAGCTGAGGCGAGCTGAGCTCAGCCGGGCCGGGCTGAGCCGGATCGGATCCGGCATTGCCGTCAGCGGGCCTTCGCCCCATACGGTGGCTGGTTCCGAGCCCCGACCGTGACCGAATCTCCCCCAGGATGTGACCTATCTCCTGGGGGAGAGTCATTCCCGCAGGTCACACCCGCATCAGGGTTAAACCCTGGGCCCAAAGACCTGTCCAATTCGTGACGTAATGCACTGACACAGAGCGCAGGTAGGGGACAAGCTGATGTAGGAAGTCGGGGGATCGATTGAAACCGGGAGTATGTCAGTGAGCACCATGCCTCTTGCCCTGTTGCTGACCACCGCCGCCGCCACGGCCGTGGGCGCTGCTGCTCTGCACGCTGCTCACGGGCTGCGCAAGCAGGTCGCGGCCCTTCGTACGGAGCTGGCCGCGGCCCGTGCGCAGGGCATCACCGTGCCCGCACAGAGCCGCAGCACCGCCACCCCCGTCGCCGAGATACGCGCGGCCGTCGCCGAGGCCCTCGCCGAGGAGCGCGAGCGCGAGCTCGCCGAGGCCCGTGCCTTCTGGGCCACCCAGGAGGCCCGCGACGCCGCCGACGCCCCGTCCCTGCTGGGCGGTCTCACCGGGATGGGAGACGACGCCCCCTTCTTCATGCCCCGCCAGTCCGACTTCGCGGGCCTCGAAGCGATGGACCTCGACGCCACCGAGGCCCTCGACGAGCTGGTGGAACTGACGGAGCTGGCCGACGTGACCGAGCTGCCCGGACCGGCGGAGTTCGCCGAGGACTCCCCCGAGCTGGCCGCCGCCCGCCGCCGGCACCCCTCGCACCCCGACTTCGTACCGGTGCAGACCCCGGTCGTCACCGACCACGAGCGCACCGTGAACCGTCTCGAAGAGCTGGCCGACAGCCGTACGGAGCTCTCCGATGTGCGCCCCGGCCCGCTGGGCACCCTGGACGTCTACGTCTTCGCCGACGGCACCACGCTCTGCATGACCCCCGGGCACCGCGAGACGGCCGAACGGCTGGCCGGTTCGCTGCTCGCGGGCGAGCACCCGGTACTGCTGGGCGGCTCCGGCGTCTCCGGCGCGTACGCCCTGACCTTCTCCTGCGGCAAGGAGAACGTCTACATCCTCGCCGACCGGGTCATCGCCTCGTTCTGACACCGCTCCGTCCGGGCACAGCGGCTCTCGCCGGCCGCCGCCCCCGGGCCGGTCCGCCCGGACCCGCCACCGCCGCTACGCGAACGCGCGCGCAGCGGCCCCGTTCACGAATTGCACGGCCTCGTCGAGCTTGTCCGACGGGGCCGTTTCCAGTGCCACCGCCAGATCGCGCCCGGCCACGGCGAGCTGGTCGCCGATGGAGAAGATCCCGGCGTCCGGCATGGGGTGCGGCTCCCGGTCCGGCGCCTCGATCCGCTGGGCGCGCAGCGACAGTTCCCGGGCGGCGGCCAGTCCTTCGGCAGCGGCTCCGCGCTGCAGACGGCTCTGCGGGGCGGCGCGCAGCCGGTCGGCGAATCGGTCCACGGCGGTGATCAGCGGGGTCGTATCGAGCACTCCGCGACCCTACGCGCCCCGGCAGGACGGTTGCCAACGGGCCGGTGAAGGGCAGCCCGCAGGCTGCTCCGAGAAGTGTGCGCCGGCACGGGAAGCACGTGGCGGAGACCGAAAAAGGGAACGGCCCGCAGGCAGTGCCTGCGGGCCGTTCCCGTCGTGCGGGTGCGTGCGATCAGTCGTCGCCGCTGAGGATGGCGAAGAGACGCAGCATCTCCAGGTAGATCCACACCAGGGTCATGGTGAGGCCGAAGGCCGCCAGCCAGGACTCCTCGCGGGGGGCACCGTAGGCGATGCCGTCCTCGACCTGCTTGAAGTCCAGGGCCAGGAAGCACGCGCCGAGGATGATCCCGATGACACCGAAGAGGATGCCGAGGCCACCGCTGCGGAAGCCGAGGCCGTCACCGCCGCCGAAGACGGCGAACAGCATGTTGACCACCATCAGGAGCATGAAGCCCACGGCGGCGGCCATCACGAAGCCGTAGAAGCGGCGGGTGACGCGGATCCAGCGCATCTTGTACGCGAGCAGCACACCGGCGAAGACACACATGGTGCCCATCACCGCCTGCATCACGACGCCGGGCCCGATGTACGTGCTGACCGCGCTGGAGATCACTCCGAGGAAGACACCCTCGAAGGCCGCGTACGAGACGATCAGCGCCGGCACCGGCCTGCGCTTGAAGGACTGGACGAGCGACAGGACGAACGCCACCAGGGCGGCGCCGATCGCGATGCCGTACGACTTGCCGAGGTTCGCCTCATCGACCGGCAGCAGCGCCCAGGCGAGCGCGGCGCCGAGCACCACGGTGCCCAGCGTGATCGCGGTACGCGTGACGACGTCGTCGATCGTCATCGCGCCGGTGCGCGCCGGTGCCTGCGGGGCGCCGTACTGGGCGTCCGGCTGGGCGTAGGGGTTGGTGGCGTACGGGTTGGCGGCGGCGCCCTGCGCGTACGGGTTGGCACCCGCTGCGGGGGCCCCGGCCTGCGGCGCCGCGTTGAAGCCCGCGTATCCGTTGTCGCGGCTGAAGCCCCGTCGCGAGAAGACCGGGTTGCTGCTCCTCATCTCACTCCTCCATGGCCACCCTGCGCGGCCTTCCCACAAGAGTAATGGGTAGGCAAAAGAATCAGACTAGTGCTTGGGGAGGATCTTTGCGGGAACCTGTCCGGAGCCGACCCGGAAACCTGTCGGAAAACCGATCCGGATCACCGGTGGGTGGACCTGCCGCCGGCTCGGCCGCCAAGAGAGAAGTGGTGCCTGGAACCGGACTCGAACCGGTACGCCCCCGAGGGGCAGCGAGGTTTAAGCTCGCCGTGTCTGCATTCCACCATCCAGGCCTGGCGCGCGGCTCCGCGTTGGCACATGACCCTATCCGGGGACTTCCCCCGAACAGCGGATCAGTGACGCGATGTTGTCTTATTTTATTGACCGTTTGAGGGGTCGTCAGCACTCGTGAAAGGGCATCGCCACATGCCTGGGCGGGGTAGCGGGTACGGCGGCCGGTAATCCGGATTGACGTAAAGTCGCCGCACTCGGACGGCGCATTCGCCAGGCGCGCGCCCGTGATCGCCACGGGCGCGCCACCGGGCGGGGCGCGGGGCCGGACACAGGAGCCGGGCGTTCGGCCGGGCGGGTGGCCCCGGACCGGCGACTCAGGGTCGGTGTCATACCGCAGGAGGACCCGGGGCCCTCCCGGTGCGACTCAAGGCTGTCCCCGGAACGGGCATGCGGAGGGACGACCGGCGGCGGAACGGCGGTGACGATTGAGGGGTTCCGTTCAACCACCGGACGAGCCCTCGGCCGGAGCCCCGAAACAGGAGATTCCCGTGACCACCATTTCCACCGCACCCCGCGTCACCACGGTGGCCGCCCGCGCCACGGATCTGTCGAAGGTCTACGGGGAGGGCGAGACCAGGGTGACCGCTCTGGACCAGGTCAGCGTGGACTTCCCCCGGGGCGAGTTCACCGCGATCATGGGCCCGTCCGGCTCCGGCAAGTCCACGCTGATGCACTGCGTGGCCGGTCTCGACAGCTTCAGCAGCGGTTCGGTGCGGATCGGTGAGACGGAGCTCGGCTCCCTCAAGGACAAGCAGCTCACCCAGCTCCGCCGGGACAAGATCGGCTTCATCTTCCAGGCGTTCAACCTGCTGCCGACGCTGACGGCGTACGAGAACATCACGCTTCCCATGGACATCGCGGGCCGCAAGCCCGACGCCGAGTGGGTGCGCCAGGTCATCGACATGGTGGGCCTCGCCGACCGGCTGAACCACCGGCCGACCGAGCTCTCCGGCGGTCAGCAGCAGCGCGTCGCGGTGGCCCGCGCCCTGGCCTCCCGGCCGGAGATCATCTTCGGTGACGAGCCGACCGGAAACCTGGACTCCCGCTCCGGCGCCGAGGTCCTCGGCTTCCTGCGCAACTCGGTGCGCGAGCTGGGACAGACCGTGGTGATCGTCACCCACGACCCGGCGGCCGCCTCCTACGCGGACCGGGTCATCTTCCTCGCGGACGGCCGGATCGTCGACCAGATGATCAACCCCACCGCGGACCGGGTCCTGGACCGGATGAAGGCGTTCGACGCCAAGGGCCGCACCAGCTGAGTCCCGTACCGCCCCGCGCCCCTTCCCGGACCCTCTCCCCATCCCAGGACTGACAGACATGTTCCGTACCGCCCTGCGCAATGTGCTCGCGCACAAGGCCAGGCTGCTGATGACCGTCCTCGCCGTGATGCTCGGCGTGGCCTTCGTCTCCGGCACGCTGGTCTTCACCGACACCCTCGGCAACGCCCTTCGCAACCAGTCGGCCAAGAGTTACGACGACGTGGCCGTCGCCGTCACCACCTACGCCGACCAGCGCGACGAGAAGACCTCGGGCATCACCGCCGCCACCCTGGAGAAGATCCAGGGCCTGGACGGCGTCTCCACCGCCACCGGCCGGGTCTCCGGCTTCGCCGGGGTCGCCGACCCCGACGGCAGGCTGATCGGCAACGGCTGGTCGAACACCGGCGGGAACTACTTCCCCGGCAAGAACGGCAAGGACTCCGCGTACACCTTCGTCGACGGTACGGGCCCGGCCGCGGCCGACCGGATCGCGCTCGACAAGGAGACCGCGAAGAAGGGCGAGTACAAGGTCGGTGACCGGGTCCGGGTCGCCACGAACGGGCCGGTGAAGGAGTACGTCCTGTCCGGCGTCTTCACCACCGAGGACGGCGCGGTCAACGCGGGCGGCAGCCTGGTCCTCTTCGACACCGAGGTCGCCCAGAAGCTCTACCTCAAGCCCGGCGTGTTCCAGGACGCCAATGTGTCCGCCGCGCCCGGCGCCTCCGCCGAGAAGCTGCTGGCCGACGTGAAGCCGCTGCTGCCCAAGGACGCCGAGGCCAAGACCGGCAAGGCGCTCGCGGACCAGCAGGCCAAGGACATCGAGGCCGGTCTGAGCGGTCTCAACGGGATGCTGCTCGCCTTCGCCGGCATCGCCCTGTTCGTCGGTGTCTTCCTGATCGCCAACACCTTCACCATGCTGGTCGCCCAGCGCACCAAGGAACTGGCGCTGATGCGCGCCGTCGGCGCCTCGCGCCGCCAGGTCAAGCGCTCGGTGCTCCTCGAAGCGGCCGTCGTCGGCGTGATCGCCTCGGTCATCGGTTTCGCCATCGGGCTGGGCCTCGCCATCGGGCTGCGCTCCGCGATGGGCCTGTTCGGCGGGAAGATCCCGGCCGGACCGCTGATCGTCTCGCCCACCGCGGTCCTCGCCGCCTTCGCCGTCGGCGTCCTGATCACCGTGCTGGCCGCCTGGCTGCCCGCCCGCCGGGCCGCCAAGATCCCGCCGGTCGCGGCGATGAGCAGCGTGCACGCGACGGCCACGGTCAAGTCCCTGGTGGTGCGCAACTCGATCGGCGCGGTGCTCACCCTGCTGGGCGGGGCGGCGATCGTGGCGGGCGCGTCCAAGAGCGGATCGTCCGGCCGGACGGTCATCGCGGTAGGTGCCTTCCTCACGCTGGTCGGTGTCATCGTGCTGATCCCGCTGCTGTCGCGGCCGGTGATCGCGCTGGTCCGCCCGACGCTGAAGCGGCTGTTCGGGGTCTCCGGCAAGCTGGCCGCGCAGAACGCGGTCCGCAACCCGCGCCGTACCGGCGCCACCGCCTCCGCGCTGGCGATCGGCCTCACCCTGGTCACCGGCATCTCGGTCCTCGGCGTCACCCTCGGCCAGGCGGTCGACCGGATGACCACGGACAACATCAAGGCCGACTACATGGTGACGATGGCGAGCGGCGGTCCGCTCGACGAGTCGGCGCTCACCGCGCTGCGGAAGGCCGACGGGGTCTCGGCCATCTCGCCGCAGCAGGCCACCTCGCTGGAGGTCAAGGGCGAGTACCACTCCGCGTCCGCCGTCAGCCCCGGCGACGTCCAGAAGCTCTTCACGCTGCCGGCCGTCTCCGGCTCGCTCGACGCGCTGGACAAGGGCGAGATCGCCGTCGACAAGAAGACGGCCAAGTCCAACGGCTGGAAGACCGGCGACACCCTCCGGGTGAAGTTCGACGACGAGAAGAAGGGCGAGCTGAAGGTCGGGGCGGTCTTCGAGGGGAACGAGATGCTCTCCCCGATCCTGGTCCCGAAGAACGTCGCCGACGCGCACGGCGGCATGTCGTTCATCCGCGAGATCTGGCTGAAGACGGACGGCGGCGCGAGCGACGCCAACGAGCAGGCCCTGGTGAAGGCTCTGGGTGACAACCCGGCGATCAGCATCATGGACCGTCAGGACATCCGTGACATGTTCGGCGGCTCGGTCAACCTCGCGATGAACATCATGTACGGGCTGCTCGCGATGGCCCTGATCATCGCGGTGCTCGGGGTCGTCAACACCCTGGCGATGTCGGTCTTCGAGCGCCAGCAGGAGATCGGCATGCTGCGGGCGATCGGCCTGGACCGGGGCCGGGTGAAGCGCATGATCCGGCTGGAGGCCGTGGTCATCTCGCTCTTCGGCGCGGTGGTCGGTGTCGTGCTCGGCATGTTCCTCGGCTGGGCGATCGGGCAGACCCTGTCGTCGGAGATCCCGGAGTACGCGCTGGTCATCCCGTGGGACCGGATCGCGGTCTTCCTGGTGCTGGCGGGGATCGTGGGTGTGCTGGCCTCGCTCTGGCCGGCCCGCAGCGCCGCGAAGCTGAACATGCTGACGGCGATCAAGACCGAGTAGTACGACCCGGCGGGCCCCTGGGCCCGCCGGACACAGCCGAGGGCCGGTACCCGCAGCGAAGGAGCTGCGCGTACCGGCCCTCGGCCGTTTCCGTGGCGTCCCGTCCCGGTGTCAGCCGGTCGCGGAAGCCGTCCAGTCGCGGGCCCGCAGCGGCAGGCCGGCGACCCCGCCCTCCGCCGGGCGCACCGCGAGGATCTGGTTGACGCCGATCTTGTTGTGCTCGAAGGAGAGCGCGCAGGCGGCCATGTAGAGCCGCCAGACCCTGGCCCGTCCCGGCGAGGTCATCCGGACCGCCCGGTCCCAGTGCTCCTCCAGGTTGGCGACCCAGCGGCGCAGGGTCAGCGCGTAGTGCTCGCGCAGCGTCTCGACGTCGCGGGCCTCGAACCCGGCCTCTTCGAGGGTGGCCACGGTCCGGCCCACCGGGGCCAGTTCGCCGTCGGGGAAGACATAGGCGTCGATGAAGTCGTCCACGTGGTACGCGGACTCGTCCTTCTCGGGGCGGCGGGCGATCTGGTGGTTGAGCAGCCGGCCGCCCGGCTTGAGGAGTGCGTAGAGGTCGTCGGCGTACTCGCGGAACCGGACCGAGCCGACGTGTTCCGCCATGCCGATGGACGAGATGGCGTCGTAGGGGCCGTCCCTGACGTCCCGGTAGTCCTGGACCCGGATCTCGATCCGGTCGGTCAGGCCCTCCTGTGCGATGCGCTTCCTGGCGAAAGCGGCCTGTTCCACGGAGAGGGTCACTCCGGTGACCCGGGCGCCGTACTCGCGGGCGGCGTGGATGGCCATGGAGCCCCAGCCGCAGCCGACGTCGAGGAGGCGGTCGCCCTCCTTCAGCGCGAGCTTGCGGCAGACCAGGTCGAGCTTGTCGCGCTGGGCGTCCTCAAGGGTCCCGCCGTTCTCCCAGTAGGCGCAGGAGTAGACCATGGACGGGCCGAGGACCAGTTCGTAGAAGTCGTTGCCCACGTCGTAGTGGTGGCTGATGGCCTGCCTGTCCCGGCGCTTGGTGTGGAGGGTGCCGGTGCGGCGGCGGACCTCCTCGGGCGGCGGGGGCGGCGGGGGCAGCGGGCCGGCCAGTTGCAGCAGCCCCTTGGCGAAGGCCCGTACCTTGGGGTCGCGGACCGGGTGGACGCGGTCCGCGGTCTCTCCCCCGCGTTCCCAGATGAGCGAGGCCATCAGGTCCAGGGCCTCGTAGAGATCGCCTTCGATGTCGAGTTCGCCGGCCACCCAGGCGCGGGCCAGGCCCAGTTCGCCCGGCTTCCAGAGCAGCCGGCGCAGCGCGCGACGGTGCCGGATCACAAGTACGGGGGCACCGGGCGGTCCCGATTCGCTGCCGTCCCAGGCCCGGATACGGACCGGCAGCTTTTCTCCCAGCAACTCCTCGGCGAGAGCGGTCAGCCGCAACGCGGCGTCTGCCATGGCGCACACCTCCGTGATGGTGTTCCCAATGTGCCCAAACATGGTCGAACATGCCTGCAACCACGCCGGGCACCCGTGTGCCGCGACGAGGTACGTACTCCTCAACAGTCCGCGAAGCGCCCGCCATCCCGCTACAGCGCAATGGATCGGCAAAATAGCTGTACATCACATGCACTTGGTTGCGGATACGCCGAAGGGGCCGCCCGCACCACGGATGGCGGACGGCCCCTTCGGGCGTCGTACAGGTACTGCTGCGCGGGTGAGTGGGCCCGCGGGCGGACTAGGAGGCCTTGGCCTTCTCGCCCTCGGCCTTGGCGGCGGCCGGTGCCGGGGCCGGCTTGGCGGCCTCGTAGAACTCCTCGCGCGGCGTCTCCATGGCGCCGAGCGAGACGACCTCGCGCTTGAGGAACATCGCAAGGGTCCAGTCGGCGAAGATCCGGATCTTACGGTTCCAGGTCGGCATCGCCATGCCGTGGTAGCCACGGTGCATGTACCAGGCGAGGCGTCCCTTGAGCTTGATCTTCATCTTGCCCATGACGATCATCGCGACGCCCTTGTGCAGCCCCAGACCGGCGACGGCACCCTTGTTGGCGTGGCTGTAGTCCTTCTGCGGGAAGCCGCGCATCCCGGAGATGACGTTGTCGCCGAGGACCTTGGCCTGCCGCAGCGCGTGCTGGGCGTTGGGCGGGCACCAGGCGTTCGGGTTGCCGGCCTTGCGGCCGACCATGTCCGGAACCTGGGCGTTGTCGCCCGCGGCCCAGATGTAGTCGGTGCCCTGCACCTGGAGCTTCTCGGAGGTGTCCACGTGACCGCGCGGACCGAGCGGCAGGCCGAAGCGGGCCAGCGCCGGGTTCGGCTTCACGCCGGCCGTCCACACGATGGTGTTGGAGTCGACCTCAAGGCCGTTCTTCAGCACGACGTGACCGTCGACGCAGGAGTCCATGGAGGTCGAGAGGAAGACCTCGACGCCACGGGACTCCAGGTGCTCCCGGCCCCAGGTGCCCAGCTTCGGGCCGACCTCGGGAAGGATCTTGTCGGCGGCGTCGACGAGGATGAAGCGCATGTCCTCGCGCTTCACGTTCGTGTAGTACTTCGCCGCGTCGCGGGCCATGTCCTCGACCTCGCCGATGGTCTCCGCACCGGCGAAGCCACCGCCCACGAAGACGAACGTCAGCGCCTGGCGGCGGACGTCCTCGTCGGTCGTCGAGTCGGCCTTGTCCAGCTGCTCAAGGACGTGGTTGCGCAGGCCGATGGCCTCCTCGATGCCCTTCATGCCGATGCCCTGCTCGGCGAGGCCGGGGATCGGGAAGGTGCGGGAGACCGCGCCCATCGCGATGACCAGGTAGTCGAAGGGCAGCTCGTAGGCCTCGCCGACGAGCGGCGCGACGGTGGCGACCTTGCGGTCCTGATCGATGGTCGTGACGCGGCCGGTGAGGACCTCGGCCTTCGGCAGCACGCGTCGCAGCGGGACGACGACGTGCCGGGGCGAGATGCTGCCGGCCGCAGCTTCGGGGAGGAAGGGCTGGTAGGTCATGTACGACCGGGGGTCGACGACCGTGACGGTCGCCTCGCCGTAGCGCATCTTCTTGAGGATGCGCCGAGCTGCGTACAGGCCTACGTACCCACCGCCTACTACGAGGATCCTGGGACGCTCCGTGGTGCTCATGCCATCGAGTATCCACCCCCCTCGGGGGGCATGCTCGTGAGCCCCTTCACAAGGTTGGCGTCCCCTTCTGCTACACTTCGCCGCCCACGTGACCCAGGTCATGACGCCGCAGGGGAACCACGGCGTGACGGCGAACGTTGTTCACCGCTTGTGAGCTGGCCCTTGGCCCTCCGGACTGGGTGAACCACCGCCCCGGTTCACCCGCCGGCAACGCGCCCGGAACACTTCCGCGCGACCCCGCAACGGCCTTGCGAGCGACCCCGGATGCCCATCCGGAGCAGAACTGCCCTCCATGGAGCCGAATTCCTTGTGAAGAAGTTCACGAACTTCGTCGCGACGGGTCCCGCGAACCACCGCCCGGGTGGCCCGGAAGAGCTCAAAGGTGCAGGCCAAGGTACGCGTGAGCGCCCCGTCCGGGGGGCTCACGCACAGCCCTTCTAGGCGATCGACCAGCCGATTCCGTCGAGGATGTCGTGCTCGCTGACGACGACCTCGCGGGCCCCGGTCCGTTCCATCACGGCGAGCAGGATCAGCGCCCCGGACGTGATCACATCGACCCGCCCCGGGTGCATCGCGCCGATCGCGGCCCGTTCGGCGTGGGTGGAGCCGAGCAGCCGTCCGGTGATCTCCTGGACCTGCTCGAAGGAGATCCGGGAGTGGTGGATCGCCTCGGAGTCGTACTCGTCCAGTCCCAGGGCGATCGCGGCGATCGTGGTGACCGTCCCGGCCAGCCCGACGAGGGTGGCGGCGCCGGTGAGCGGGACGCTCTCCTCGGCGAGGTCGAGGGCGGCGGCGATGTCGGCCCGGATCGCGGCGATCTGCCCGTCGGCCGGCGGGTCGGTCACGACACCGTCGCGCACGAGGTGCCGCTCGGTCATCCGTACGCAGCCGATGTCCACGGAGCGCCCGGCCCGCACGTGGTCGTCGCCGACGACGAACTCGGTGGAGCCGCCGCCGATGTCCACGACGAGATACGGCTTCGCCAGGTGATCGCGGCCCGCGAGCTCCTTGGTGGCTCCGGTGAAGGAGAACTCGGCCTCCTGGTCACCGCTGATCACCTCGGGCTCGACGCCCAGGATCTCCAGCACCCCGCGGACGAAGTCGTCCCGGTTCTCCGCGTCGCGGGAGGCGGAGGTGGCGACGAAGCGGATCCGCTGCGCCCCGTGCTCCTTGATGACCGCCGCGTACTGCCGACAGGCCGCGAACGTCCGCTCCAGCGCCTCGGGCGCGAGCCGGCCGGTACGGTCGACGCCCTGCCCGAGCCGGACGATCTCCATCCGCCGGTCGAGCTCGGCGAACTCACCGGTGGACGGATCCGCGTCGGCGACAAGCAGACGGATGGAGTTGGTACCGCAGTCGATGGCGGCCACGCGGGTCATGAACGCTCCAGAATCGTGGGCAGAGCCCAAATCAAGCCCCTCCGACGGACGAGGAGCAACCAAGCCCCTCCGACCATCGAGGAGCAAACCAAGCCCCTCCGGCGATTGAGGAGCGGGGGTCGGGGGCAGAGCCCCCGAATCAAGCCCCTCCGGCGATTGAGGAGCAGGGGTCCGGGGGCGGAGCCCCCGTGCGAACGGTCAGCCCTCGTCCGGCGCGCCGCACGGCGAAACGCACGGCCCCTTGCGCCACCACTCCGGCAGCATCGCGATCGCCTCGTCCCCCAGCGGGTTCACCCCCGGCCCCGCGGCCAGCGAGTGCCCGACCAGGACGTGCAGGCACTTGACCCGGTCCGGCATGCCCCCCGCGCTCGGAAAGCCCTCCAGCACCTCGATCGCGTCGCGCCGGGCGATGTAGTCCTCGTGCGCGGCCCGGTACGCGGCGGCCAGCTCGGGGTCCGTACCGAGGCGCTCGGTCATCTCCTTCATGACCCCGTTCGCCTCCAGCGTGCCGATCGCGGACGCGGCACGCGGGCACGTCAGGTAGTACGTCGTCGGGAACGGCGTACCGTCCTCCAGCCGGGGCTGCGTCTCGACCACGTCCGGGTTGCCGCACGGGCAGCGGTGCGCGATCGCGCGCAGACCGCGCGGCGGACGCCCCAGCTGCTGCTGGAACGCGGCGATGTCCGCCTCGGTGGGCGCGGTGGACTCGGTCTGGGGAGGGGGCGTTTCCATGCCTGCCTAGGTTCTGATCGGGCTGCTCGAACTGCGGTTCTGCAGATGGATGAAGAGATTCAGTCGCGGTCGGCGCTGTCGACGCCGTCCCAGAGGTTGGAGTGCCACGGCCGGCCGGACTCGTCCGTCCTGCCCTCGCGCTCCTTGACCGCGTCGGGGTCGATCACCGTGTATCCGGTCTCCCCGGGAAGAAGGTAGTGCAGGTGCGTACGGGCCAGCTGCCGGATGTACGCGTCGTCCTGGAGGCGCGCCTTCTCGTCGCGCAGCTCCTCGGTGCGGGCCTTGGCGTCCTGCGCCAGCCGCTCCTGGTCGGCGATCTCGTCCTGCTGCGAGACGTACTGCCGCATCGGGTACGCGAGCGCGACCACCAGCGAGCACACGACCAGCGCGAGGAAGGCCGCCCGGCCGGTGAGCCGTGAGCGGCGGGCCTGGCGGCGGTTCTGGGACCGGTAGACACGGGCCGCGGTCTGCTCGCCGAGCAGCCGCAGCCGGGTCGCGGTGGAGAACCGGTCCCGGTCCTTCGCGGCCATGTCTCCGCCTCCCCACTACGCACGTCCGTCCCCGCACACGGTACGGGACCGAGTGCGGGGACGGACGGACGCCATGGCCTTCGGCCCCTGCCGGGCCGAACGGGATGATCAGCCCTTGAACCGCGGGAACGCCGAGCGGCCCGCGTACACCGCGGCGTCGTCGAGGATCTCCTCGATGCGCAGCAGCTGGTTGTACTTGGCGACGCGGTCCGAGCGGGCCGGGGCGCCGGTCTTGATCTGGCCGCAGTTCACCGCGACGGCGAGGTCGGCGATGGTGACGTCCTCGGTCTCGCCGGAGCGGTGGGACATCATGCACTTGAAGCCGTTGCGCTGGGCCAGCTCGACGGCGTCCAGGGTCTCGGTCAGCGAGCCGATCTGGTTGACCTTGACGAGCAGGGCGTTGGCGGAGCCCTCCTCGATGCCGCGGGCCAGGCGCTCGGGGTTGGTGACGAAGAGGTCGTCGCCGACGATCTGCACCTTGGCGCCGAGCTTGTCGGTGATGACCTTCCAGCCGGCCCAGTCGTCCTCGTACAGCGGGTCCTCGATGGAGACCAGCGGGTACGCGGAGACGAGCTCCTCGTAGTACTCGGTCATCTCGGCGGCCGAGCGGGACTTGCCCTCGAACTCGTACTTGCCGTCCTTGTAGAACTCGGACGCGGCGACGTCGAGCGCCAGCGCGATGTCCTTGCCCGGGACGTAACCGGCTTCCTTGATGGCCTCGACGATGAGGTCCAGGGCGGCGCGGTTCGACTCCAGGTTCGGCGCGAAGCCGCCCTCGTCGCCGAGACCGGTCGACAGGCCCTTGGTCTTCAGGACCTTCTTCAGCGTGTGGTAGACCTCGGCACCCCAGCGCAGCGCCTCGGAGAAGGACTCCGCGCCGATCGGCGCGATCATGAACTCCTGGATGTCCACGTTGGAGTCGGCGTGCGAGCCGCCGTTGAGGATGTTCATCATCGGAACGGGCAGCAGGTGCGCGTTCGGGCCGCCGAGGTAGCGGAACAGCGGCAGGTCCGAGGCCTCGGAGGCGGCGTGTGCGACGGCCAGCGAGACGCCGAGGATGGCGTTGGCGCCGAGCGAGCCCTTGTTCTCGGTGGCGTCCAGGTCGAACATCGCCTGGTCGATCAGCCGCTGCTCGGTGGCGTCGTAGCCGACGAGCTCCGGGCCGATCTGCTCGATCACGGCGAGGACGGCCTTCTCGACGCCCTTGCCCTGGTAGCGGTTGGGGTCACCGTCGCGAAGCTCAATGGCCTCGAACGCACCGGTGGAGGCGCCGGACGGAACGGCAGCACGGCCCGTGCTGCCGTCGTCGAGGCCGACCTCTACCTCGACCGTGGGGTTTCCGCGGGAGTCGAGGATTTCCCGGGCTACGACGACGTCGATGGACGGCACGAGGCATCTCCTTCTGGGATATGACGCTGTTTGTGCAGGGTCGCTTTGGCCTTGCGACAAGAGCCTAACCGGCCCGGCCCGATCAGTCGGCCGTCCGCCCGACCCCTGGGACGAAAAAGGACCCGAGAGCACACATTGCCGGGCAAACAGTAAGAAATTTACCGGTCGGTAACTACAACAGTTGAACGATCCGGCGCTCCCCCGAGCGCGAACGACAGCGCCCCGGTCCGGCGCACACGGGGGAATGCGCGCCGGACCGGGGTGGTGCTCAGGGAGGAGAGAGCCGCGACTACTTCGTCAGGTGCAGCTGCTGACCCGGGTAGATCAGGTCGGCGTCCTTGACGATGTCCTTGTTCAGCTCGAACAGCTGCTGCCAGCCGCCCTCGACCTTGTTGGCGGCGGCGATCTCGCTCAGCGAGTCGCCGGAGACGACCTTGTACTCGCCGTCGCCCTTCTTGACCTTCTCGCCGGTCGGGGTGGTGACGGTCTTCTTCGACTCGGCCTGCGGGGCGGCGGAGCGGTCCGAGCGGGAGGCGGCGGGGGCCTCGGTGCGCTCGGCCGGCTTCGGCTGGGCCTGCCGGGTCGGCTGCGACTGCTGCTTCGGGGCGGCCGGGGCGCTCTGCTGCTCGGAGGCACCGGAGTTCGAGGTGGAGTTCGAGGAGGAGCCGGTGTCGACACCCGGGTTGACGCCGTCGTTGGTCAGGTTGCCGGCGCCGGCGCAGCCCCAGGCACCCGGGCCCTGCATGTCGAGGAGCTTCTCGGCGGTGGCGATCTGCTGGGCCTTGGTGGCCAGGTCGGCACGGGCGGCGTACTGCGTACCGCCGGCGGCGGCCCAGCTGGACTGCGAGAACTGCAGACCGCCGTAGTAGCCGTTGCCGGTGTTGATGGACCAGTTGCCACCGGACTCGCACTGGGCGACGGCGTCCCAGGTGGCGACGGAGGCGGCGGAGGCGCCGGTCGCGCCCATCAGGGGCACGGCGACTGCGGCACCGGCGACACCGGCGAGCGTGGCGATACGGACGGCCTTGGACGGGCGGCGGTGCTTGCCCTTGCTGGAAAGCAGCATGGAACTTCTCCTCACCGACGCCTACGAGGTGAGCTGTCGGGTTCGGGCCAAGTGAGTTGCCCGGTCGCACGTCCTAGCGCGCGACTTCACCCCAAGCCGGTCCTGATGCGTCTTTCGACGATCGGGCCCGGCGCTTACCTGGGTCCCCCGCTCCTGCCTACGGCGCTTTACGCGTCTGTTCCCTTCGACCGACGGCAGGATTCGGCGTGACGGTCGACGGGGCCCGCGGTGCGAGCGGTTCCGACCGTAAACATACGCAACCCCCACATTCAACGATGGACACATCGGACAATAAGCCCTTACTTGCATCTGAAGAATCATCGTTTCCGCAGGTGGGACACGATGCGGGAGGGTTCCCCGGATGCGACACGCCAGTTGACGCAAAGAGACCCATGTCTCACTTACGCATAAGCGGACATAGGTCCCTGAACTACCCCGATTTTTGAGGCATTTTTAGTCGGTTATCAGACTGCCCTCATGTGGCCTTCACATCGAGATCGAGGCTCTGGCCAGGGAGGATGAGGTCCGGGTCGGCGCCGACGGCAGCCTTGTTGGCCTCGTAGAGCGCGGGCCAGCCACCGGGGATGTTCTGTGCATCAGCAATCGACCAGAGGTTGTCGCCGACATGGACGGTGTACGTGCCGTCGGCGGGCGTGTCGGCCGTGTCGCGCGCGTCGTTGCCGCCGCGCGAGGCATGACGGCCCGCCTCGCGGCCGCCGTCCGTGCCGCCGTCCGTGCCGCCGCCCTTCTCCGCGGCCGGCGCGCCGCGGTGCTTGCCGCCGGACGCGTCGGGCGAGCCGGAGGCGTCGCCGGGCGCCCCGGAGGGGGCGTCGGGGGACGGGGTGGTCGAGGCCGAGGGCTTCGGGGCCGGCGAGGTCTTCCCTGACGGCTCGTCGGTCTTCTCCGAGCCGTCGGCGCCGTCCACGGCGTCCGTGCCGTCGGAGGCGTCGTCGGAGGCGCTGTCGGACGGTGTGGCGTCGTCGGACGGGTCCGCCGACGTGCCGTCGGACGGCTTCGCGCTCCCGGTCGGGTCGTCGGTGGGCACGGAGCCCGGATCCACCCCGGGCAGCGTCCCGTCCACGGCGAGGCCGGAGATGACCGCACAGCTGGGCCAGGCCTTCGGGCCCCGGTCGTCCAGCACCTTCTCGGCCACCGCTATCTGCTGCGCCCGGCTGGCGAGGTCGGCGCGCTCCGCGTACGCCTCACCGCCGTACGCCTTCCAGGTCTCCTGCGAGAACTGGAGGCCGCCGTAGAAGCCGTTGCCGAGGTCGGCGCTCCACATGCCGCCGCTCTCGCACTCGGCCACCCGGTCCCAGGTCTGGGCGTCGGCCGCGTGCGCACCGGACGCGCCGAGCAGCGGGATGGCGATGGCCGATCCGGTCACGCCCGCGGCGACGACGATGGCGGGTGCCTGACGGGGGCGACGGTGTCTGCCGTTCGCGGAGCCCATGGGGTTGCCTTCCGGGTAGCTGACAGGTGACTGGTGAGTCGAACGGTGAACCTAGCCGGGTTCGAACGGGAGTCACAAGTCGATGCAGCGCAGATCACGTGAAAGTCACAGAGTTGACAGGGTGTCACTTTCTGCGTGGGCGGGCCCCGGGGTGAACTCCACGGGAAGCGTGCGAAGTCCGCGCATGATGAGCCCGCCACGCCACCGCAAATCGGTGGGTTCCACCGCAAGCCGCAGGTCCGGAAGGCGGTTCAGCAGCGTGGCGAGCGCGGTCCGTCCCTCCAGCCGGGCGAGCGGCGCTCCCAGGCAGTAGTGGATGCCATGCCCGTATCCGAGGTGCTGATTGTCACGCCGCGCGAGGTCGAGCGTGTCGGGGTCCTCGAAGCGCTCCGGGTCGCGGTCGGCCGCGGCGAGCACCACGAGTACGGGGTCCCCGGCGGCGATGTCCTGTCCGCCGAGCGTCAGCGGCTCGGTGGCGAACCGCCAGGTGGCCAGCTCCACCGGGCCGTCGTAGCGCAGCAGTTCCTCGATGCCGGTCTCCAGCAGCCCGCTCTGCCCCTCATCCAGGGAGTGCTGGAGCCGTTCGCGCTGACCGGGGTCGCGCAGCAGCGCGTAGACGCCGTTCCCGATCAGGTTGACCGTCGTCTCGAATCCGGCGAACAGCAGGATGAAGGCCATGGCGGCGGCCTCGTTCTCGGTGAGGTGCTCGCCATGGTCGCTGGCCCGGATCAGCCCGGAGATCAGGTCGTCCCCGGGGTTCTCCCGCTTGCGGTGGATCAGTTCGGCGAGATAGCCGCGCATCTTCTTCACCGACCTGGCCACCCCGCCGCGCGGGCCGCCGCCGTGCCGGATCATCATGCCCGCCCAGTCCCGGAAGTCGTCCTGGTCCTCGCGCGGAACGCCCAGCAGGTCGCAGATCGCGTAGATGGGGAGCGGGAAGGCGAAGTCGTGGATGAGGTCCGCCTTGCCCTCCGCGACGAAGCGGTCGATGAGGCGGTCCGTCAGTTCCTGTACGCGCGGTGCGAACTCGGCGACCCTGCGCGGGGTGAACGCCTTGGAGACGAGGCGGCGCAGCCGGGTGTGGTCCGGCGGGTCGATGTTCAGCAGATGCGTCATCAGCTCCGCCTTGCGCTCGCCCGGGATGCCCGTCTTCCCCTTGGCGTGCGCGGGCCCGGCGTGGTGCGCCGGGTTCTTGGAGAGCCGGGTGTCGGCGAGCGCCTGCCGCGCGTCCTCGTACCGGGTCACCAGCCACGCCTCGACGCCGCTGGGCAGCGTGGTCCGGTGCACGGGGCTGTGCTCCCGCAGCCAGGCGTACGCCGGGTACGGGTCGGTGGCGAACTCCCAGGTGAAGAGTTCGGGGGCGCCGACGGGGCAGGCGGCGGGCTGATCGGCGGGACTGTCGGCGGGGTTGTCGGCGGGGCTGTGGTTCACCCCCCGACGTTATCCGCCGCCCCCGGACGCCGGGCAACGCCCTCCGGCGTCAGGCATTGCCCTCCGGCGTCACCCGTTGCCCTCCGCCGCCCGGATGGCGTCCCGGTAGGCGCGGCCCGCTGCCCGCAGGGCGGCCTCGGGGTCGATGCCGTCCTGCTCGGCGCGTACGGCGAGGGCGAGCAGTTCGTAACCGATGCCGTCGCCCGTGGGGAGCGGCACGTCGAGCTTCGCGGTACGGACCCGGCCGGCCAGCTTCGCCGCCAGCGCCAGGCCGGGCTGGCCGAGCGGGACCCCGTCGGTGACCGAGTCGCGCTGCTTCTCGATGGCCTTGGTGCGCAGCCAGTGCGCGTGCACGTCCTCCGGGGTCTCGGCGCTCTCGTCGCCGAAGACGTGCGGGTGGCGGTGGATCAGCTTCTCGACGAGGGTCGCGGCCACGTCGTCGACGGAGAACGGCTCCTGCTCGTCCTCCTCCGCGATCCTGGCGTGGAAGACGACCTGGAGGAGCACGTCGCCGAGTTCCTCGCGCAGCTCGTCGCGGTCGCCGTCCTCGATCGCCTCGACGAGTTCGTACGCCTCCTCGATGGCGTACTTGGCGAGGCCCTCGTGGGTCTTCTGCGAGGTCCACGGGCATTCGAGCCTGATCCGGTCCATGACCTGGACCAGATCGAGGAGCCGGGCACCCGGCAGGTCGTACGACCCGGGCAGCAGCTCCAGGTCCGGCATCCGCACCCGGCCCGAACCGGCGAGCCGGGCGAGCCCGTCGGTCAGCGGCTGGTTCCCCTCGCCGCCCGCGAGGACGACGACGGACCGGCCGCCCGCACAGGCGTCGACGAGCTCCTGCGCGGTGGGCGCGGAGTGCTCGACGGTGACGCCCGCCTCGCGCAGATACGGCAGCTGCGGGTGGTCCGGCTCGGCGCAGAGCACCCGGTCCGCGGCGTGCAGCGTCTGCCAGGCGGGCCAGGACAGGAGTCCGGGCGCGACGCGGTGGCTGGCGGTGAGCAGGACGATACGGCCGGGGTCTTCAGCGTTCACCGTTCGAATCTACCCCGGTCGCACCGGCCGCCCCCGCCGCGGCCGGTCAGGCCCCGGTCTCGGCTGCCGCGCCGGCCGGCTTGGTGACCCGGTTGATCCAGGGGGCCTTGTAGTCGGCGAGCTGGGTCTGCTTGTTGTCCCAGCTGCCGTAGCGCGGATTGACGTCGACCCGCAGGGCCTTCGACGCCTTGCCGAGCGCCTCGCCGACGGCCTGCTGGCCGGCGGGCTGCTGGAGGTCGGCGCCGAGCGCCTGGGCCAGCTTGGTCAGCTGGACCTGCTCGCGCAGGACGGCGTCGATCTGGTCGGGGGCGACCCAGCTCTGCTGGAGCATCGCCGTGCGCAGCCGCTCCTCCCCGCCGGACTGGGCGGCCGCCGCCTTGCGCATCTGCTGGATCTCGTTGCGGTTGACGGACACGCCCGCGTCCTGGGCGGCCCGGTCCAGGACCCGGTCGAAGATCAGGCCGTGCAGCTTGGCCCGGCTGAGCTGTCCGGACTTGTCGATGAGCTGGGCGGCGTCCTTCGAATCGCGCTGCGCCTCGCGTACGGCGGCCACCTGGCCCTGCAGCGTGGAGATCTCGATCCGGTCCCCGCCGACGACGGCCGCGGCACCCGGGTGGGACTCGCTGCCGCAGGCGGTCAGGAGTGGGGCGGCGGCGAGCAGGGCGGCGGAGACGGTGAGCGCGGTGCGACGGCGGCGGTGCAAAGGAACCTCCCGGGGAGAGTTTGTGCATCAGTGCACAAGACCTTGCGGTGATCGATGTTAGGCAGTGGACACGGCTGGGGCCACCGATTCGGCCAACGATTCGGGAGGAGTTGGGGATGTGGGCCCGACCGGGACGGCCCGAGCCGTCCCGGCGGGGCTCAGGGCACGCGTTCGGCCGCCGGGGCCGGGGTGTCCGGCCGGAGCATGATCGTGCGCGAGACGACGAAGGTGATCGGGATCGCCGCCGCGGCCGCGACCAGCGGCGCGTACCGGCTGCTGAACCCGGCGAGGCCGACCAGCAGATAGACGCCGCCGGTCGTGATGGCGAAGTTGGCGGCGTTGGTGAGCGGGAAGAGCAGGAACTTCCGCCAGGTGGGCCGGGTCCGGTAGGTGAACCAGGAGTTCAGGAAGAAGGACCCGATCATGCTCAGTACGAAGGCGATCACATGGGCGGCGATGTAGGGCAGCCACATCAGCAGGACGAGATAGCAGCCGTAGTACGTGCCGGTGTTCACCACTCCCACGAGGGCGAATCGGGCCATCTGTGCGGTGACCGTCATCGGCGTACGAACTCCTGGGGTTCCCGTATCTGTCGCAACGCCTCGGTGTTCGTGGCCTTGACCAGGAAGTGCGGGCGCCGCTTCACCTCGTAGTAGATGCGGCCGACGTACTCGCCGACCACTCCCACCATCACCATCTGGACCCCGGCGAGTGCGGTGACCACGACGATGAGGGTGACGTAGCCGGGGGTGTCCACCCCCTGCACCAGGGCGACGCCGACGATCCACGCAGCATAGGCGAAGGCCACCGACAGCAGCAGCATGCCGAGGTAGAGCGCGGCGCGCAGTGGTTTGTTGTTGAAGGACAGCAGTCCGTCGAGACCGTAATTGAGCAGCTTTCCGAAGGTCCAGGCGGAACTGCCCTGTTCACGGACGGCATTCTCGTAGGAGAAGGTCGTCGTGCGGAATCCCACCCAGGCGAAAAGGCCCTTGGAGAACCGGTTGTATTCGGTGAGTTCCAGTACCGCGTCGACGGTGCGGCGGGAGAGCAGCCGGAAGTCCCCGACGCCGTCGACCAGCTCCACGTCCACCAGCCGGTTGATCAGCCAGTAGTAGGCGCGGGCGCTGAGCGTGCGGGTGACCCGGTCGCCCTTGCGGGTGCGGCGGGCGATCACCTGGTCGTAGCCCTGCGCGTGTTCCTCCAGCATCCGGCCCACGAGCTCGGGCGGGTGCTGGAGGTCGGCGTCCATGATGACGACGGCGTCGCCCTCGGCGTGCTGGAGGCCGGCCAGCATGGCGGCCTCCTTGCCGAAGTTCCGGCTGAAGGAGACATAGCGGACCCGCGGGTCGGCCGCGGCCAGTTCCTGGAGGATCACCAGGGTCCGGTCCGCACTGCCGTCGTCGACGAAGACCAGCTGGAATTCATGTCCCAGCCCGGCCATTTCGTCCGTGACGCGTTCATGGAAGCGTTCGAGGATCTCTTCCTCGTTGAAACAAGGCACCACCAGCGAGATCAGCACGGAAGTACATCAGCCCGGCCAGATGTCGGAACTCGATGCAGCACGTGACCGGTGGGCGTCCATTGCGTGAACTGACCCAATTCGGCCCGGGGTTGAGCGTTCGAAGCTGGCATATTCCTGCGTATGCCGACTTCCCGCCCCCGCCTGTGCGCGGGCTCGCTCGCCGCGCTGCTCACCGTCGCCGCGGTCTGCGCGGGTGACGCCGTCGCGCGGGTCTTCCCGTTCGGGCCTCACACGCGCAGCGTCAACGACCTGGGCAATCAGTTCGTGCCGTTCCACGCCCGGCTGTGGGACCTGCTGCACGGGAACGCGGACGGCGGGCTGCTGCTCAACTGGTCCTCCGGGTACGGGACGAGCTTCCTGCCGGATCTCGGCACCTATCTGACCAGCCCGTTCGCCCTGCTCGTCGGGGTGTTCCCGCGCGACCGGATCGATCTCGCGGTCTATGTGGTGACGGTCCTGAAGATGGCGTCGGCGGCGGCGCTGATGACGCTGTTCCTGCTGACGGTCCGCGGCGGGCGCTGGTGGGCGGCCGGGACGCTCGGTGCCTCGTACGCGCTGTGCGGCTGGTCGGTCGCCGAGGCCTCGTACAACCCGATGTGGCTGGACGGGCTGGTCGCGCTGCCGCTGCTCTGCCTGGTCGCGGAGTGGGCGCGTACGGGACGGCACCGGATCGCCGGGCCGCTGCTCGTCGCGGTGGTGTGGGCGGCGAACTTCTACACCGCGTACATGGCGACGCTCGGTGCCGCCCTGGTGCTGGCCGCCCGGCTCTTCACCGAGCGGGACGACCGGCGGGCGGTGGTGCGGGGGATGGTGCGGGCCGTCTGCACGGTCGGGGTGGGGATCGGGCTCTCGGCGCCCGTGCTGCTCCCCGTCTACCTGGGCACCAAGCACGCCTACCCGGGCTGGGACCGTGCGTTCGCGCCGGCGGCCTGGCCCGATGTGCTCGCCCGGCTGCTGCCGGCCACGTACAGCTTCTTCACCCCGGCCCTCTTCCTCGGCACCGGCACCCTGCTGCTGGCCTGTGTGCTGGCCTTCCAGCGGTCCGTGCCGGGGCGTGAGCGGTGGACGTGGGTGGGGCTGGTCGCGGGCGTCGCGCTGTCGTTGCAGTGGGAGCCGACGCATCTGCTGTGGCACGCCTTCGCCACGCCCAACGGCAGCCCGTACCGGCAGACCTTCGTGCTGGCCGGGCTGGTGGTGATCGCCGCCTGGGTGTCCGTCTCGTACGGCCGGCCGGAGCGGCGGGCGCTGCTCGGCGGGGGCGCGGTCCTGGTGCTGCTGGCGGCCGGGGCGGGCTTCAGCGACCTGGTCACCGGGTGGACGTATCCGCTGTTCGGGGTGGGTCTGGTGGCCGCGGCCTGCGCCCTGGTGCTGGTCGGGCGGGGCCGCAGGCTCGCGGCACTGGCCGCCGTGCTGCTGATCGGCGCACAGGCCGGGCAGGCCGCCGCGAGCACCGCGTACTTCGACCGGGAGCGGCTGAACCGGCTCGACGACTACGCGCCCTGGGGCGAACGGCAGCGGACCCAGGCGGCCATGGTGGCGGGCGCCGACGGCTGGCCGGGCTATCGCACGGACCCCGGCCGTGAGCAGACCACCGCCAACGATCCGCTGCTGGTGGGCGGGCAGGGCAGCCAGTACTACAGCAGCCACACGCCCGCCGTGCTGACCCGCACGATGCGCGCGCTCGGCGGCGGGTGGACGTCCAACGGCCGGGCCGTGCAGAGCCTCGACAACCCGGTCACGGACGCGGTCTTCTCGGTCGGCGCGCGGGTGCGCGGGCCGCGCGATCCGCACCAGGGGGCCGGGCGCACGGGCATGGGCGGTACGGACGACCGGCCGGTGACGGTGAGCCGTGCCGAAGCCCCGCCGCTGGTGACGGTGCGCGGGCCGGGCGGGCCGGTGCCGTACGGCCGTTCGCCGTTCCGGAACCAGGAACAGCTGCTCGGCTCGCGGGTCTACACGGTCCCGACGACGGTTCTGAAGAGGGCGGACGGCGGCGCGGTGGCCGACAAGGGGGCGTACGACTACCGGGTGGGGCGCGGCACGTACACGCTGACCGCCGCCTGCCCGGCGGGCACCGAGGCGTATCTGTGGTCGCCCGACATGTTCGGCTGGGCACGGCTGGGCGAGGGCCCGGAGGTGGAGTTCAAGGGGCAGCTGCCGGCCAGGCGGGCCGCGATGCACCACCTGGGCAAGGTCGGCGGGGCCGGGAGCGTGCGGGTCACGCTGACCCCGGTGCGTGCCGGGACCGTGCCGCATCGGGCGGTCGGCTGTCTGGACGGGGCCCGGCTGGACTCGGCGGTCGCCGGGCTGAAGCGCACCGGCGCGAGCGCCGTGCACGTCACCGATCACGGCGTGCGCGCCGAGCTGCCGCCCGGCACCACCGGAACGGTCGTGCTCGCGGCGCCCCGCATCGCGGGCTGGAGCTGCCAGGGCCGTCCCGCCGACAGCTATCTGGGCCTGGTCGCCACCCCGGCACCGGCCCGGGGCGGATCCGTCGACTGCACGTTCCGGCCCCCGGGGCTGCGGGCGGGTGCGGTGGCCGGGGCGGGCGCGCTGGCCGTTCTCGTACTCGGCGGGCTGGCGCTCGGGTACCGGCGGCGGAGGTCGGAGGCCGGGCGGCCCGGGCCCGACCGGCCGGGACAGCACGCCGGGGTGCCGGAGACCGTGGGGGTCTGACCGGGGCCGGTCCGGCGGTCAACCGCCCCGCACCTCCACCTGGCGGTCGAGCCTGCGGCGCAGCTCCGCCGGCAGCGGATGGTGCGGCCCGTAGGCCCGCTCGGCGTCGTACAGCAGCGCCTGGAGCTGGACCCGGGCGGTCACGTGGTCGCCGAGCGCGAGGAGCAGATGCGCGATGCGGTTGCGGATCTCGAAGGAGCGGGCCGGGTCGCCGCCCGTGGCGCGGTGGTTCTCGAAGTACGGGAGGACCTCGCGGTACTCGGCGAGCGCGGCGGCCGGTTCGCCGAGCTGTTCCAGGCACTGGGCGGCGTCGTGGCGGAACTGGAGGGTCTGCGGGTCGGCCGGGCCCGCCTCCGCCGCGCGGTCGTCGGCGAGGCGGCGCAGCTCGGGCAGGGCGCGGCGGTACTGGCCGTCGTCCATCAGCGTCGCCGCGTACTGCTTGCGCAGGATGCGGACCACGGCGGAGTCCTCGCCGTGCTGTTCGGCGGCGACCGGGAGGATCGAACCGAGGATGTCCACGGCCTGGGTGATCCGGCCCTCGCCGAGCAGCTTCTTGACGTCGTCGACGGCGGCGGCCACATCGGGCCGGGCGGCTGCGGGCGCGGGCCGGCCCGGTGGCGGGGACGGGGGCTGCGGCCGGGTGGCGGTGCGGTCGGGCCACGGGGCGTGCGGGCGCAGGAAAGGACGGGTCGGATCGAGCGGTCCGACAGGGAGCCCGGTGCCCGGCGAGGGAAGCAGCGGGGCGAGGTGTTCGTACACCTCCTGGGCGCCGGACGGGCGGTGCTGCGGGTCCTTGGCGAGCAGCCGCAGCACCAGCGCTTCGAGCGGCTCGGGGATGTCGGGCCTGATCCGGCGGACCGGGACCGGCGGCTCGTGGAGGTGGCGGTGGAGCACGCCGAGGGCGGTGGTCCCGGCGAACGGCACTTCTCCGCTGAGCAGTTCGTGCAGGAGCACGCCGAGGGCGTACAGATCGGTGTACGGGCCGACGGCGCCGCCCATCGCCTGCTCGGGGGCCATGTAGGCCGGGGAGCCGATCGGTGAACCGGTGTGGGTGAGCCGGGTGGTGTCGGTGTCCAGGACGGAGGCGACGCCCAGATCGAGAACGGTCACGGTGCCGTCCGGACGCACCATCACATTGCGGGGCTTGAGGTCGCGGTGGACGATCGGCACCGCGTGCACGGCGCACAGGACGGCGCAGAGCTGGGCGGCGACCGCGACGGACCACTGCCAGGGGTACGGGTCGTGCTCGGCGAGATGGTCGGAGAGGTCGGCGCCCTCCACGTACTGCATGACGAGGAACAGGTCGTCGCCGTCGCTGCCCGCGTCGTGGACGGTGACCAGGCCCGGGTGGTCGACCTGGGCGGTGACCCGGCACTCGCGGACGAAGCGGCGGCGCAGCTCGTCCGCGGCCTCGCTGTCGATGGGGCCGGTGACCCGGTCGGGGCGGAGCAGCTTCACCGCGACGCGGCGGTCCAGGCGCTGGTCGTAGGCCGTCCAGACCTGACCCATGCCGCCCTGGCCGAGGACGGTCGCCAGTTGGTACCGACCGCCGATGAGACGCCCGTTCACCGGCCCTCCTCCTTGCGGAGGTAGTCGCTCAACTCGTCCAGCTCGGCTCGGACCTGGTCGATGCGCTGGGGGTGGGGGTGCGGCTGGGGCGAGGGGGCCGGTTGGGGCTGCTGCTGGGGCGCGGCGGGCGGCTGCTGTGCGGGCATGGCCGGAGGTGACGGGACGGGCGTGGGAGCGGGCGTGGGAGCGGTCATGGGCATGTGCACGGGTGCGGGTGCGGGTGCAGGTGAGGGTACGGGCGCGGGTGCGGGCATTTGCGTCGGCACCGTGGGCGCGTACTGGTACCCGTACCCGTATCCCGGCACCGGCGGGGCGGCCGCGTAGCCGCCCGTCGGGTGCGGCTTCGTCAGCCGTTCGTAGTGGCGGATGTCCCCGACCAGGTAGTACGCGAACGAGCCCAGCATCGCCACCAGCAGCAGCGGGATCAGGACGTTGTCGATGCCGCTCGGCTCGTCGTTGCCGTCCCTGCCGAGGATCGGCAGGAGCACGCAGACGAACACGAACCCGGCCCCGGTCAGCCACCAGTCGGACGCCCGGCGGCGCACGATCGCGAGCCGGAGCAGCGGGCTCCACAGCAGCAGCCCGACCGAGCCCACCGAGAGCACGCCGAACAGCACGCGCATCGAGACGATCCAGGCCCGGCTGGGAACCCGGCGCGGCGGCGTCGGCGGATGACCCGGGGCGTACATGGCTGCTCCTGGAGACCTGGTCGTTGAACATCCGCGCACACGCTCCGTGTGCGCAGATCCGAGCGTAAAGGGCGACACCGACAACCGGCCCCGGGTTGTACGGAACCGTTGTGGTTCACCTCACTTCGGGGCGACCGTGCCGTCCGTCAGTCCGTCGTACATCCCCTGTACGAGCTGTCCGCCGAGCCGGCCGGCCAGCCTGAGGGCGTCCTCGAACTCGGCCAGGGCCCGGAACCGTTCCCCGTACCGCTGCTGCTCCGCGAGCGGCAGCCGGGGCAGTTGGAGGCGGCGGGCGTCCAGCCGGGTGGCGGTGGAGGCGTAGCTGCTGGCCTGGCGGTTGTTGGCGGTGCCGCGCAGGAAGCCGGCCAGGAACCAGGGGTCGAGGGCGGCCGGATCGGGGCGCAGCAGCTGGAGGTTGCGGCCGAGCGCGGCGCCCGCGGTGGCGTCGTCGATGACGCGGGCGGCGGAGCCGCCGCCGAGGACGGGGACGACGACATCGCCGGGTTCGACGAGGACCGGTTCCTCGGAGGGCCCGTCGGTGGGCAGGCTTCCCGAAGGGGCGGTGGAGCCCAGGACGTCGTGTTCGGTGAGCACGGGCCCCGGGCCGGTGCCGGAGCCGCCGGTGCGGAGCTGGAGGGCGCCGGCGCGGGCGAGTTCGCCGACGGTGGTCAGGGGCCAGTGGGCCGGGTCGGAGAGGGTCACGGCGGGCGGGGTGAGGGCGCCGGTGCGGCCGAGCGTCTCGGCGAGCCGTTCCCGTACCCGGATCAGCTCGCCGGGTCCGCCCGCGGCGGCCGGGGGAGGCAGATGGCGGGCGGGGGCCAGGTCCACGTCGTCGTCGAGGAGTTCGATGACGGGTACGGCGCGGCCGGCGCCGGGGCGGTCCCCGGCCGGGGCGGAGCCCTCGAAGGACTGCCAGGCGTCGAGCACGGCGCGGCGGACCGCCTGCCAGTCGAGCCGGTCGCGCCCGCCGGTCGCGGAAGGCTGCCCTCCCGAGGCCGGTTCGGCGGGTTCCGCGGTGTCGACCAGCAGCAGTTCGGGCGAGGGGTGCGCCCCGCTGCCGGGCTTGCGGAGCACCCAGAGGTGGAGCGGGATGCCGTACGGGGGCGCGGCGCCGGCCGGGAGCGCGATGACGGCGCGCAGGGCGCCGCGGCGCAGCAGATCGGCGCGGATCCGGCGGCCGGAGCGGCGCGAGGCGGCGGCCGGGGGCATCAGCAGCACGGCGGTGCCGCCCTCGCGCAGATGGGCCAGGGCGTGCTGGACCCAGGCGAGTTCGGACTCGGTACGGGCCGGGAAGCCGTACTCCCAGCGCGGGTCGTAGGCGAGTTCGTCGTGGCCCCAGTTGCGTTCGTTGAACGGCGGGTGGCAGAGCACGGCGTCGGCGGCGAGCTGCGGGAAGGCGTCGGCGCGCAGGGTGTCGGCGGTCCGTGCCGCCAGGGCGCAGCCGGTGTCGGTGTGCAGGGCGAGCCTCAGCGCGGTGAGCGCGGCGAGGTCGGGGTCGGTCTCCTGGGCGTACAGGGCGGCGGGGTCGGCGACGGCGCGCAGCAGGGCGCCGGTGCCCGCGGCCGGGTCGAGGACCGTGCGGGCGGGCCGCTCCCCCGCCTCCACCAGGGCGGCCATCAGTTCGGCGAGTCCGGGCGGGGTGAGCGTGTACTGGCGCGGGTTGGCGTCCAGCTGACGGCCGAGCAGGAACTCGAAGGTCTCCCCGGCCCCGGTCCCGGCGGCGAGTTCCGCGACGGCACGGAGCAGCGGTACGGACGGGAGCAGTTCGGTGCCGCTCGGGGTGTGAACGGCCCGGCCGTCTTCCGCCGCCGGTCCGAATCGGGCGGTGAGTGCCTTGTCGAGGGCGAGGGACAGCACGTCGGCCATCCGTTCGTCGGGCGCGGCGGCGATCTCCGGCCAGGTCTTGGGAGCGGTCCGCAGGAGCAGCAGGGCGCAGCCCGTGTGGACCAGGGCGGGGACCGCGCCGGCCGGGTGCCCGGCGACCTGCTGCCAGACCCGTTCGCGCAGCGGGACCTCGGCGAGTTTCCCCTGGTCGCGAAGCCACTGCTCGACCGCGGGGAGCGCGAAGGACGGGCTCGTCTCGGTGCCGCCGACGGGCTTGGGGAAGTCGGCGTGGCGGCGGCGCCAGTTGCTGACCGCGGCACGTCCCACCCCAGCCAGCCGTGCGATCCCGGCCGCGGTCACCTCTGTCGAGTTCTCCGGCACTGACTGTCTCCCTGGGCCTGGTCCTGGCACTCGTCCCGGTACTGCTTGTCGGCGAGCATACCGACCAGGTTCACACGCCACCGATTCACAGCGTGCATCGACCCATTCCCCGTGAACCGTGTTGACTCGGTTCACAAGCTCTGCTGTTATTGACCCATCGCCGCACAAGCCGATGGGCAGGGCGATGCACACGAGCGATGCACGGAATCGCTCACCACCACCCATTTCCGCTTTCGCCGGAGGGCACAGCCATGTCCCAGTTCACGCAGCCGCCGCAGTCCCCGCAGCCCCAGCAGCCGTACGCCCCCGCCCAGATGCCGGGTGCGCGTCCGGCCCGTAACGGACTGGGCATCGCGGCCCTCATCCTGGGTGTCATCGGCGCCGTGTCCGGCCTGATCCCGTTCCTGTTCTGGCTGGCGGGCATCCTCGGCCTCATCGCCCTGATCCTGGGCCTGGCGGGCCGGGGCCGGGCGAAGCGCGGCGAGGCCACCAACAAGGGGATGGCGACCTTCGGCGCCGTGCTCGGTCTGATCTCGCTGATCCTCACGGTGGTGGGCGCGGTGATCACGTTCAAGGCGGTGGACGACGCCGTGAACGACCTCAACAAGGCGGTGTCCGACACCACGGCCTCCGCGAAGCCGAAGCCCGGCGGGGACTCCGCGAAGGGCAAGGGCTCGGACAAGGGCGGCGCGGACAAGAAGGACACCGGCAAGGCGCTGGAGGCCGGTGACTCGGCCGTGTACGACGACGATCTGACGGTCACGGTCGGCGACGCCACCTCGTACACCCCGGACGCGTACGCCGCCGGGCACACCAAGGGCCAGAAGGCCTACAAGGTCGCCGTCGTCATCGAGAACGCGGGCAAGGAGAAGTTCGACTCCACGCTCGTCAGCGTCTCGGCGCGGGCCGGCCAGGACGGCGTGGACGCCGAGCAGATCTTCGACAACAAGGTGGGCACGGGCTTCAGCGGCACGGTCCTGCCGGGCAAGAAGGTCACCGTCCAGTTCGCCTTCGACACCCCGGCGGACGCCAAGAACCTGACGGTCGAGGTCAACCCCGGCTTCACGTACGACGCCACGCAGTGGGACCTGAAGCTCTGACCGTCCTTCTGGGACGGACGGACCGAACCGGGCAGACCCGAACGACCGGGCAGCCCCGAATGACCGGACAGACCTGAAGGACCGGACAGACCGAACCGGACAGACCGGAGCCGACCCCCATGCGCCTTCCCGCCCGCGCCTCGGCGGCCGCCCTGAGCGCCGCGACCGCCCTCACCCTCGCGACGGCCTGCGGCATGCTTCCGGACGACGCACCCGACACCACCGCCCCCTATGCCCGGCTGACCGCCCCCGAGGTCGTCAACAAGGCCCGCGCGGCGACCCGGGCCGCCAAGTCGGTACGCATGACGGTGGAGGCGGCCTCCCCCGAGGGCCCGGTCGAGGCGTTCGTGGCCACGGACATCCGGGGCGAGTGCACGGTCACGCTCTCGATGGGCGCGGCGGGCACCATGGAGCTGGTGCGGACGGGCGGCACGGTCCGCACCCGCTCCGACGCCGCGATGCTGCGATCGGCCTCCACCGCACCGGCCGAGAACCTCGCCGGCCACTGGGTGAGCCCCACCGTCGCCGACCGGCACGCGAAACTGGCCGAACGCTACTGCGACCGGGAGACGTTCCTCGGCCGCCTCGCACCGAAGACCGGGACGGCCCGCAAGGGACCGACGGCCGCAGCCGGCTCCGGCACCCCCGCCCTGACCGTCACCGGTAGTTCGCGCGACGGGAATTGGACGGCGGACATCGCCGCTGAAGGCAGACCGTTCCTGCTGAAGCTGCGCCTCCCGCGCGGCGGAACAGGAGGCGGAACGGGAGGCGGCACCGCCCCCGTGACGGTCGAATTCTCCGCATTCGACAAGCCGTTCACGGCGAGCCTGCCGAAGCCCTGAACTTCTGAGCGCTCCGGCCCGCAGAGCCCGCCCCGCCCCGGGGCGGGCTTCCGCGTACCCCGGCCCACCCGCTCACCCGCCGCACTGCTCCAGCATCGCCGTCTTGTCGGCGGTGGTGACGGGCAGTCCGTACTTCAGGGACACCTGCGCGAACCGCACCGCGTACGAGCAGCGGACCGGCTTGTACGGCGGCAGCCAGGACGCCGGCCCCGAGTCGCGCTTGGCGTTGTTGGCCGGCCCGTCCACCGGGATGAGGTTGAGCGGGTCGTTGGCGATCTGCTGCCGCTTGGCCCCGTCCCAGCGCGCGGCGCCCATCTGCCAGTCGTACGACAGCGGCATGACGTGGTCGATCTGGACCTTGGTGGCCTGCTGCTTGCGCCAGTCGATGGTGGAGCCGGTGTACGGGTCCTTGAGGGTCATCGACACGACCACGCAGTCCGAACCGGACCGGTGCTTCAGGTCCTTGCCGTCCCTGGCGAGGAGGTCGTTGCGGGTGTCGCAGCCGTTCCTCGCGAGCGGTATCCCGTCGACCGAGTCCTTCCACGCGTAGCCGAACTTGTCCCGCGCGTAACCGGACTTCGGCCCCCGCCCCTTCGTCGCCACCTTCTCGATGACCTTCCGGCCGGCCGCCCGGTCCGCCTCGGAGGTGAGCGGCGCGAGGCCCGGCTTCGTACCGTCGGCGTTGTCGAGCGGGCTGGCCCCGAATCCGGTGACGGCCTGCCCGCCACCGCCTCCTTCGGAGGGCGTGGGCTCCGGGTCACAGCCGGCCAGGGCCAGCACCGCCGCCACACTGAGGGCGGGCAGCATCACTCGGTAAGCGCGGGGAGATATCACTCGGAACCGTCCTGACGGGGAGAAAGCCGAACCCGGGAATCCTACGGACGCCTTCCCCGCTGACGGGTGTTCATGAGCGCGCCGCCGACCCGATGCGGCCGGAATCACATCCTCCGCCCCGGGCCCGGCCCCGACTCAGGACCGCATGCCGCCGTCCATGCGCAGGACCGTGCCGGTGACGTAGGAGGCGCGGTCACTGAGCAGCCAGGCGGCGGCCTGGGCGATCTCGTCCGGGTCGGCCGCGCGGCCCAGCACGCACCGGAACGGCCGGCCGCTGTACGGCGTCTCGGACACGGACGAGTTCGTCCGGACCTCGGCCCAGCATCTGCGCGCCGCCGCGGCCCGCTACCCCGACGACCCGGAAGTGACCGGCCTGGTCGATGAACTCCAGGCCGGCAGCGAGGAGTTCGCCCGCATCTGGGCAGCCCACGACGTGACCGCCCGCCCCACCCTCTGCAAGACCTTCCACCGAGGGCAACGAGACCGCTTTGGACCGGCTGGCCGATCTAGCCGACGCAGCCGGCGACTACGCGGAGCTGAACGAGCTGTTGGACGAAGGGTCCAGGCACGCCGGCTTCCTGCTCACTCGACGCGCGGCCTCGACCTGCGATCTGCGCGAGCTGCAGCGGATCACCGACGCCGGGTACGACGAGGCCGGGAACGAGCTGGACCGGCTGTTGAAGGCACCAGTTGACGGGCATCGGGATTGAGGGATCCCGCCGCCCGGACCGGCTCCCGCCCGCCCCCTCATACCTTGCCGATGCCCAGCGTCGTTTCGGACGGCAGCAGTCCGGAGCCGATCGCCGCCACCCACAGCGGCCCAGCGACTCGACCAGCCGTTCCCGCTCCTCCCCACCGAGCGCCCGCCACGGGGCGGCGGCCGCCTCGTCCGTACGCCGCTCGACTTCGACACGCAACACCCGCCCCGCCTCGGTCGCCGTTCCGCCCTCCGTCAACAGCCCGCGCTTCGCGAGCCGTTGACGAGCTGCCCGCCACTTCTCATCGCTCCACCCCCGGCTCGCGAAAACCTCCGGGCGCGTGGTCGTGGCGGACAGGCGCCGCCGTCAGTCGAGCAGAGCGGCGGCCGTGGCGACGAGTTCCGCGTCAGCGGCCTCGGTGCGGTGGGCGGCGATGCCGGAGCGGAAGAGCGCCGATCCTTCGATCAGCATCGTGAAAACGCTTGCCCGTGCCTGGCAGACGGCGTCGGGGAGAGCGGGGTTGCGAGCGCGGAGGAAGCCGGCCACCTGGTCCTGATACTCGCTGTAGAAGGTGCGCAGGATCGCCGCGACGATTTCGTCACGGCCTGCCAGTGCCCACAACTCGGCGTAGACCCGCACGAGTCGCGGATCGTCGTGGTCGACCAGAAGCTGACGGACCAGCCCCTCCGCGTCCAGCGGAGTGTGCGTGGCGGCGTCGGCGTCGGCGTCGGCGTCGGCGTCGGCGTCGGCGTCGGCGTCGGCGAACAATGGGGCCAGCCTGTCGAGCGAACGGTCCAGGGTGCGACGCAGGACGGCAGCGATCAACTCCGTTCGGGAGGGGAAGTAGTACTGCACGTGCCCCAGCCGTGCCTGTGCCGTAACCGCTACCGCCCGCATGGTCAGTTCGCCGTACCCGACCTCGAAGAGGATCTTCTCGGCGGCGTCCAGGATTGCAGCACGCCGCCGCGCACCCTTGCTCGTGGTTGCGGTGCGCTTCTCCTGCCCTGGGGACCGATCGCTCATGCCGCCCTGTCCTTGGTGTGTTCTTCGCGCACTGCCCTGTGCACAACCAGGTCGACGCCCTGCGCAGCGAGGTCCGACGGCACGCTCCGCGGACTCGGGAGCTGTTCGGGGAAGACCACGCCGCTCGGTGCGGGATCGCCGTCATCGCCGCGCACCCGGCGCAGCCCCATCAAGGCACCCAGAGCGGTCAGATGGGCCTGCCCGGCCGGATCAGTCACGGTCGCGGAGAGTGTGTCACCCCCGTGGGCGACGTCGATGCGGAGCTGAGCCGTGCCTCCTTCGCCCGGCGCGTACAGCAATCCGCGGCGCACACCGGTGAAGCGCTCGCCGCGGCCCCAGCGGAAGAACCCGAGCCGCTTGGCGGCCAACAGGGCTGCCGTGGACGCGGGCGAACTAAAGCCGATCCGGGTCGTTGCGGTCTTAGCCCCGAGGGTGAGGGGAAGGGTGAACTGCTCGGGGGTGTCGATCCTGGCGACCCGGGTGAGCGTCTCCCCGATACGGACGCCGCTGGCGCCGCTCAGCGGCATGACCGTATGCCGCTGCCCGTCCTGCACCACTTCGTAGTCCAGTCCGAGGCGGTCCATGAACTCCACCGAGTCCGCGCCCGCCCGGTCGCCGAGGTCCCAGCGGATCGCCACGTCGACCGTGTCCACGCCGCCGAGCCGGTCGCCGAGATGGGCGGCGACGAGGCTGGCTATACCGCCCATCCACGCGGAGGACAGCAGCACCGGCGCGGTCGGGCCTGCCAGTGCCGCGACGGTGACCGCGCGCTGCAACCGCGCGGTCCAGCGGGTGACGTCCACGAACGGCACCCCGCCGCTGATCGCCGCGCGCAGCACCCGGTCGTCCGGATCGTTGGCCATCGTGACAACCGCGCTGACCACCGCCCGGAACGGTGCCGAGTCCGCCAGGTCCCAGGTGCGCAGTTCCGCGCCCACCTCATCCGCCAGCCGCTGTCCACGCTGAACGGTGCGCCCTGTCAGTACCAACGGCCACGACGAGGCCGCCATCCGTGCCAGCTCCGCGCCGACCGTGCCGTATCCGCCGACCAGGAGCACAGGCCCGTCGGCGTCAAAGACGAGTTCGTCATTCATGACACCAATATAGGTCACGTGACCAAAAATTGTCACGGCGGAGAGATCCCGCCTTTCGTGATCACCGGATCACGTTCAGTGACGCACACATGTCGCGGCCGGCGCCGGACCTCCCGCCGGGGCGGGAGGTCCGACGTCGCCCTGAAGCGCACTGCAGATCCTTTGCGGGCTCGATGCGCGCGACAGCGGACCTGGCCGACCGGCGCTCCAGGTGTTCGACTGGTACGCCTGTTCGGGGCGCGGGTCACACCTGGTGAACGAGCTCGCCGACGGACTTCGGAATCGACGATCACATCGCGGGGAAGACCGTGTAGCCGAGTCTCAAGATCTCCGCCACTTCCGCGACGCCCCCGCCGGCTCGGGAGCGAACGTGACACTTCGGCGCCGACTGTCACGTCGGAAAGGCATGTGACCGCGCGAGCCGGCCGGATCGCAAAGCCCGGATCGCAAAGGGGGAGAGGCTGCTTCCGCAGCCTCTCCCCCTTTCTTACGCACAGTGCGTCACGACCCCAGGATCGTGGTGAGGAACTCCCCCGTCCAGGCCAGCAGTTCACGCCCCACCACCGGCTTGCCACCGACCCTGGCGGTGGTGGGGCGCGGGACGAGGATCTGGTGGACGGCGGGCTTGATGACCGTCTTCGGGTACAGGCGCTTCAGGCGCAGTTCCTGCGATTCGCGCAGCTCCACCGGGGCGAACCGGATGTTCGGGCCCTGGAGGACGATCTCGCCGACGCCGCAGGCGCGGGCCAGCATGCGCAGGCCGGCGACCAGGAGGAGGTTCTCGACCGGTTCGGGGAGCTTGCCGTAGCGGTCGGTGAGTTCCTCGCGGACGGCCCTGATGTCGTCCTCCGTGTTGGCGGAGGCGATGGCGCGGTACGCCTGGAGGCGCAGCCGCTCGCCGGGGGCGTAGTCATGGGGGACGTGGGCGTCCACCGGGAGCTCGATCTTGACCTCCAGCGGCGGCTCCTCCTCCACGCCGCCTTCGAGGGAGGCCCGGTAGTCGGCGACCGCCTCGCCCACCATGCGGACGTACAGGTCGAAGCCGACGCCCGCGATGTGGCCGGACTGCTCGCCGCCCAGGAGGTTTCCCGCGCCGCGGATCTCCAGGTCCTTCATCGCCACGTACATGCCCGCGCCCATCTCGGTGTGCTGGGCGATCGTGGCCAGGCGCTCGTGGGCCGTCTCGGTGAGCGGCTTCTCCGGGGGGTAGAGGAAGTACGCGTAGCCGCGCTCGCGGCCACGGCCGACCCGGCCGCGCAGCTGGTGGAGCTGGGAGAGGCCGAAGTTGTCGCCGCGCTCCACGATCAGGGTGTTGGCGTTGGAGATGTCGATGCCGGACTCGACGATCGTGGTGGAGACCAGGACGTCGAACTTCTTCTCCCAGAAGTCCACCACCACCTGCTCCAGGGCCTGTTCGGACATCTGGCCGTGGGCCGTCGCGATCCGGGCCTCCGGGACGATCTCGCGCAGCCGGGCGGCGGCGCGGTCGATCGACTCGACCCGGTTGTGGATGTAGAACGCCTGGCCCTCGCGGAGCAGTTCGCGGCGGATGGCCGCGCCGATCTGCTTCTCCTCGTACGGGCCGACGAAGGTGAGGACCGGGTGGCGCTCCTCGGGCGGCGTGGTGATCGTCGACATCTCGCGGATGCCGGTCACGGCCATTTCGAGCGTACGGGGGATGGGCGTCGCGGACATGGTGAGGACGTCCACGTTGGCGCGGAGCTTCTTCAGCTGCTCCTTGTGCTCGACGCCGAAGCGCTGCTCCTCGTCGACGATGACCAGGCCCAGGTCCTTGAACCTGGTCTCGGAGGAGAAGAGGCGGTGGGTGCCGATGACCAGGTCGACGGAGCCCTCGCGGAGCCCTTCGAGGGTCACCTTGGACTCGGAATCGGACTGGAAACGGCTCAACGCCCTTACGTTGACCGGGAATTGGGAGTAGCGCTCGGTGAATGTGCCGTAGTGCTGCTGGACCAGGAGGGTGGTCGGTACGAGGACGGCCACCTGCTTGCCGTCCTGGACCGCCTTGAACGCCGCCCGGACCGCGATCTCCGTCTTGCCGTAGCCGACGTCGCCGCAGATCAGCCGGTCCATCGGGACGGACTTCTCCATGTCCTCCTTGACCTCGGCGATGGTGGAGAGCTGGTCGGGCGTCTCCGCGTACGGGAAGGCGTCCTCCAGCTCGCGCTGCCAGGGGGTGTCCGGGCCGAAAACATGGCCGGGGGCCGCCATGCGGGCCGAGTAGAGCTTGATCAGGTCGGCGGCGATCTCCTTGACCGCCTTCTTGGCGCGCGCCTTGGTCTTCGTCCAGTCGGCGCCGCCGAGCCGGTGCAGGGTGGGCGCCTCGCCGCCGACGTACTTGGTGACCTGTTCCAGCTGGTCGGTCGGGATGTAGAGCCGGTCGCCGGGCTGGCCGCGCTTGGCGGGGGCGTACTCGACGAGGAGGTACTCGCGGGTGGCACCCTGCACGGTGCGCTGCACCATCTCGATGTACCGGCCCACGCCGTGCTGCTCGTGGACGATGTAGTCGCCGGTCTCCAGCGTCAGCGGGTCGATCGTCTTGCGGCGGCGGGCCGGCATCCGGCCCAGGTCCTTGGTGGCGGTGCGCTGGCCGGTGAGGTCGGTCTCGGTGAGCACGGCGAGCTTCAGCGCCGGGTCGACGAAGCCCTGGTCGATCGCGCCGCAGGAGACATGGACGAGCGACGGGGAGATCTCCGCCAGGTCCGGGTCGAGGCGGGCGGCGATGCCCTCGCCGCTCAGCACCTCGACGGTGCGGGAGGCGAGGCCCTGGCCCTCGGTGACGTACACCGTGCGCCAGCCGTCGGCGATCCACCCCTTGGTGTCGGCGAGCGCGCGGGCGGTGTCGCCGCGGTACGCCTCCGGGGCGTGCATCGTGAGCTTGAGGGTGTCCTCGTCGAGCTCGTCGTCGGCGGCGAACGGAGAGACCGACCACCACATCATCCCCAGCTCACGGGCCCGGTCCCGGACGTCCGCGATGCCCCACAGCGAGGCCGCCCCCACGTCGATCGGGGCCTCGCCGCCGCCCGCGGTGGCCGCCCAGGACGCCTGGAGGAACTCCTGGCTGGTGGCGACCAGGTCGGCGGCCCTGGTGCGGACCCGCTCCGGGTCGCAGACCAGCGCCATCGCGCCCTCCGGCAGCACGTCGAGCAGCAGCTCCATGTCGTCGACCAGGACCGGGGCGAGGGATTCCATGCCCTCCACCGCGATCCCCTCGGCGATCTTGTTGAGGAGTTCGCCCAGCTCGGGGTGGGCCTCGGCGAGCGCGGCGGCCCGCTCCCGCACCTCGTCGGTGAGCAGCAGCTCGCGGCAGGGCGGCGCCCACAGCCCGTGCTCGGCGATCTCCAGCGACCGCTGGTCGGCGATCTTGAAGTAGCGGATCTCCTCGACGTCGTCGCCCCAGAACTCCACTCGAAGGGGGTGCTCCTCGGTCGGCGGGAAGACGTCCAGGATGCCCCCGCGTACGGCGAACTCGCCGCGCTTCTCGACCAGTTCGACCCGGGAGTACGCGGCCGCCGCGAGCGCCTCGACCGTCTTGCCGAGATCGGCGCTCTGCCCGATGCGCAGCGCCACCGGCTCCAGGTCGCCGAGCCCCTTGACCTGCGGCTGGAGCACGGAGCGGATCGGCGCGACGACGACGGAGACCGGCCCGGTCTCCGGGTCGTCCGCCCTCGGGTGCGCGAGGCGCCGCAGCACGGCGAGGCGGCGGCCCACCGTGTCCGAGCGGGGCGAGAGCCGCTCGTGCGGCAGCGTCTCCCAGGACGGGTACTCCGCGATCGTGTCCGGCGGCAGCAGGGTGCGCAGCGCGGCCGCCAGGTCCTCGGCCTCCCGGCCGGTCGCGGTGACGGCGAGCACCGTCCGCCCGGTCTCGCGGGCCAGCGCGGCGACGGCGAAGGGGCGGGCGGCGGGCGGGCCGACGAGGTCGACATGCATCCGGTGACCGTCGCCGGCGGCCTTCACCGCTTCGTCGAGCGCCGGATCACGTACGACGACATCCAGCAGACCGTGCAGGCTCATGAAGGGCTTCCGTCCGGTAATGAAGGGCAGGTCCCGACAGCCGGCTGCTGCCAGGGACGGGCAACGCGAAGGGCCCGACACGTATCACGGGCCGGGGTGAATCCAGCGTACGACGCCCGTACGACAGCCGCGCCCGCGATCTTCGCCGCGCGGCGGCCGGACGGGGCGGGAAGCGGCGCGGGGCCCGGCGAGTGGCCGGAATCCTCACCGTCGTGCACGTCTGCGGCGAACTCGGCACACGGCGTGCTCGTTCGTGTTCAGGCAGGACGCGGAGTGCCGGCAGGCGGAGCGACGGCAAGCGGAGCGTCAGCGGTGGGAACTGCTGAGCGGGGGCCACCGGGTGGGGGTGCCGGGATGGCGCACCGCCCCGGGGGACGGCGCGCGTTGGCCAAAGCCCTTGCCGCCGAACGGAATCGCGTCGTGGGGGCGGCAGTACCGGGCGGGGACAGGTGCGACCGTCCGTCGTACACGGACGGCCACTTGTCGCAGAACACACACCGTTCATCTCCGTCCCGTACACAGTTGTGTCCGGGGTCCTCACAGAAAAGATCTCAGCGTCTACTCTTTGGCCGAAAGATTCCACAAGCAGGTGCACGGGCAGTCAGCGCGGCAGCCGCGGACCAACACTCGCGATCGACCACCGGGGGTGCGCGGCCGTGCAGGACCAGGCAGCGGGGGCACACGTGGGCGACAACGAGATGTCCGTGTACGGAGTCTCGGCGGCCGAGGAAGAGATCTACCGGCATTTCCTGCGCAACCCCGGCACCACCACGGATGATCTGCACCTGTTGCTGCACACGACCCCGCAGGCCGCGCGTGCCTGTGTCGAGCGGCTCCAGGAGCTGAAGCTGCTCCACCCCGAGGAGCCCGGTCCGCGGGTCCACCCGACCGATCCCGAGACCGCCGTGGCCCGGCTGATCGACCGGCGGCTGCACGCCCTGCACCAGGAGTTCCAGCGGGTCACCCGGTCCCGGCACGTCATCGACGGTCTACGCGCGGAGCAGTACACCCGTAAGGCTCCCCCGCTCGGGATCGAGCAGTTGGAGGGGCTCGCGCAGATCCGCAACCGGATCGACGACCTCGCGTTCTTCGCGCGGGACGAGATCCTCTCCGTGGAGCCGTACACCCAGCTGTCGCCGGAGAACATCGCCCGTTCGCGCCCCCTGGACCTGCGCTGTCTGCGGCGCGGCGTGAGGATCCGGAACGTGGTGGTCCGGGACGCCCTGCGGGACCGGCCGACCGCCGCCTATCTGCGGGAGCTGGCCGAGCACGGGGCGATGATCCGGGTGACGGAGCACAGCGCCGAGCGGCTGCTGGTCTACGACCGCAAGGCGGCGCTCGTACCACTGGACCCGCGCGACACCTCGCGTGGCGCGCTACTGGCCCACCGCGGCGGTCTGGTCAGCAACATCATCGCCCTCTTCGAGAAGATCTGGGACCAGGCCGCGGATCTCGACCGGGCGGACGGCCCGGCACCGGCCCCGGACGACTGTCTGTCGGAGACCGAGCGCCGGGTGCTGGTGTCCATGTGCTCCGTGGGCAAGGACGAGGCGGGCGCCCGCGAACTGGGCGTCTCGGTACGCACGTACCGGCGGCACGTGGCCGATCTGATGCAGACCCTGGGCGCCGCGAGCCGCGCCCACGCCGCGCTGCTGGCCCGGGAGCGCGGCTGGATCTGAGGGTCACGCGGCTGGACGCGAGGGCGTGCGGCTGGACCCGAGGCCGCATGGCTGGACCCACATGGCTGGACCTGAGGGCCGCACGGCTGGATCCGAGGAACGCGCGGCTTCCGTTCAAGGCTCCTCGGTCCAGCCGTCCAGGGCCCGGTCGGCTAGGGCCCCGGCGACGGCCCGGCGGACCGCGTCCCGGTCGACGGGCCCGTCGAGGTCGATGCGCAGGTCGATGCGCAGGTCGATCCGGTCGGGGCCCACCGAGCGCAGGGTGCAGAGCCAGTAAGCGGGCAGCAAGCTCAGCAGCCGTACGACGGTGGTCTCACCGGTCGCGGCCGTGCCGTCGCGGCGGACGGCGACCAGGTCGACATGGCCGGTGCCGTACGCGGTCTCGCCTCGGCGGCTCATGCCGGCTCCCCTTCCGGCCGGGCCAGGAGCCGCCGCGCGGCCGACGCCATGGCCGCGATCCCGGCGGGCAGGGCGGTACGGACATCGGGGGCGAACTCCGGCGAGTGGTTCGGCGGCACCGGCTCCCCGCCGTCCCGGGCCCGGCGCCACCGCCCCGCCCCGGTGGCCCCGAGCAGCCAGTAGACCGTCGGTACGCCGCCGGTGCCGAACCGGGGGAAGTCCTCCGTGGCGGTGAGCGGTCCGGTGCCGACGACCCGGTGCGGGCCGAACAGCGCCTCGTGCGCCCGGCGCACCTCGGCGCCGGCGGCCGGGTCGGTCAGCAGGGCGGGTGAGCGGGCGGTGACGGTGACGTCCGGGTCCGCCGGGCAGCCGGCCGCCGCGCACTCGGCCCGGACGATCCGCAGCACGGCGGCCACCATCCGGTCCACGGCCGGTTCGGAGAGCGCCCGCACACAGAGCGACAGGTCCGCGGTCTCCGGGATCACGTTGCCGGGGCCCCCGGCCCGCAGGGCGCCGACGGTCAGGACGGGGTGCTCGGCCGGGCCGGTCTCCCGGGTGACGCAGGAGTGGAGCCGCAGCACCGTCGCCGCCGCCGTGAGGACCGGGTCGACGGCCAGGTGCGGGGTCCCGGCGTGGCCGCCGCGCCCGTGCACGGTGACGTCCACCGAGGCGCTCGCCGCCATCAGGGGCGTACGGGGGTCCTCGGCGTGCGCGAGGGTGCCCGCGGGGGCGGGCGAGGTGTGCTGGGCGAGGACCGCGTCCGGGGTGCCGAAACGTTCGTACAGGCCGTCGGCCAGCATGTCCCGTGCCCCGGTCAGGGTCTCCTCGGCGGGCTGGCCCACCACCAGGACGGTGCCCCGCCAGGCGGACCGGGTCCGGTCGAGCGTGTCCGCCGCCCCGGCGAGCGCGGCGAGGTGGAGGTCGTGGCCGCAGGCGTGCATCACCCCGGGCACGATGCTCGCGTAGGCCAGGCCGGTGCGTTCGGTGACCGGGAGGGCGTCGAGTTCGGTGCGGAGCAGGACCGTCGGGCCGTCCCCGTTGCGCAGGACGCCGACGAGTCCGTGCCCGCCGCCCACGTTCCGGGTCACCGTGCAGCCGCTCGCCTCCAGCCGGGCGGCGAGCAGTCCGGCGGTGCGCAGCTCGGCGCCGGGGAGCTCGGGGTGGGCGTGGGCGTCGAGGTACAGCTCCAGTGCCGGGCGCAGCACCTCCCGCTCCACCGCGGGCCCCGGGGCGCCGGGCCGGGGGCCCGGTGGGGGGATCGGCGGGCGGCCGGGCGGGGACTGGGCTGTCTCCTGCATGTCATCTCACCTCGTTCCGCCGGGCGGGCCCGGTCGTCGTGGTCGTCCGGGCCCGCCGGTCCGTGGGGGGCCGACCGGTTCAGCGTGCGCCGCCCCGGCTTCAGCGACGCGGCGTTCCGCTGACAGGGGGTGTCAGCGGTCTGACAGCGAAACCGCTGCCGATCCGACAGCGGCCGCCGCTGGAATGGCCTCGTCGCAGGGGAACGGCGCCGGAGCGGCCGGCCCGTCCCCGGGAACCAAGGGAGAACACCATGGCCCCCAAGACCGAGCTCGCCACCCTCGCCGACGAGATCCTGGAACTGGAGTCGGAGACCTTCGAGATCTCGGACTACTCGGACGCCGCCGAGGTCGTGCTCGCCGGTTCGACGTCCTGCTCCTCGACCTCGACCTGCTCCAGCACCACCAGCACCACCTCCTGCTGCGCCTGACCGGTTCACCGGTCGTACGCCGTTCGCGGGGCGACAGGCCCTCTCCGTGCCGTGGGCACGGGGAGGGCCTGTGTGCTGTCTCACGGGAACGGGTGCGGGACCCGTTTGACCGCGGATTCCGGCAGGTCGTCGGCGCGCCGTCCGGCCGCCCGCGGCGCGGTGCGCAGCCGGGGCATCAGCAGGGCCCGCTGACGGGCCCAGCCGAAGTCCAGCGGCAGCAGGCCGGGGACGACGGCGGCGACCGTGTGCAGGCCCATGCGGCGCTGTTCGGGGGTGGTCTGGTCGACGGCGACGACATCGTGCCCGGCGGCGGCGAGCCGGTCGCGCAGCAGGTTCAGGTCGTCCAGCAGATCCCCGGTGCGCGGTCGGTGGGGCTGCCAGTCGGCGAAGGTGTCGGCCAGCGGGCGGACGGCGACGGGTTCCAGGTACTCCCGGGCGTGTTCCGTCATCTCCGGCAGCCCGTACAGCTGGGCGTGGTCCTTGAGCTGGCGGACACGGCCGAAGTCGGTGGCCATGGCGCTGAGTTCGGCGTGCCGTTCGGCGACCTGGTACGGCAGGTGCGGGATGTAGGTGAGGACCTCGGACAGTGCGGACTCGACGGTGGCCTCCGGGTCGAATCCGGCGGCGGCGGCGAACGACAGGGTGCCGTACCCGCCGTCCCGGCGGACCGCCAGGGCGGTGACGACGGGCACGCCCAGGTCCATCCGGGTGTCGAAGGCGTGGACGTCGTAGCCGTGCAGTCCGGCCCGGTCGGTCATGCTGCGGACGGCCGGGGAGCGGCAGGTCGTGAGGTCGATGGCGGTGAGCGGGGTCCGGCTGTGCCAGGCCAGCAGGAAGGCGTCCCGTTCGATGATCTCCAGCAGGCCGTAGAGGATCGCTTCCTCCGGACTGCCCCCGGTGGCACAGCCGTTGGAGCATTCGAAGACGAAGTTGTCGGCCTCGACCCCGGCGCTGTAGTGGGCGAGCCGGGCGGGTACCAGGACCGGCCGGTCGTCGCGCAGGGAGTGGCCCCACACCCAGGGGATGGGGCGGTCGGGGTCGAACGGGGAGACCATCGGGTCGTTCGCGTAGGTCTCGGGGGCGTAGAGGCCGCAGGCGGCGGGGTCCACGGCGTGGTCGGCGAGGCGGTGGTAGCTGTCCACGACGGGTGAGGTGCCGCGTCTGCGGGTGGTGCCCGCGTAGCGTTCCAGGCCCTCCAGGTGGGCGAGGACGCGGCTGGTGCCGTAGCTGTTGGCCTGGCCGCTCCAGGTGACGTCGTTGAGCCCGGCGTAGCCGCGGACGAAGTGGGTGCCCGCGGCGGGTGCCGTGGTGGTGGACGTCGGGTTGATCCAGAGGTCCGAACCGAGGGCGCCGCAGACCGGGTTGACGAGCGCGGCGGTGGGCAGCGGGTACGAGGACAGGGGCCGCAGCCGGTAGCCGTCGGGGTCGGGTTTCGGGGCCGGGCCGAGGTGCATGCGGGCTGCTTCGGCGGTGTCGGGGACCTCCTGGACGCAGGAGGGGCAGAGCGGTTCGGGCAGGACCGGGAAGGTCGCGGTGGCGAGGGTGATGAGGTCGATCCGGCTGACCCGGGGCAGGGCGCGGTCGGCCGGGGTGGCGTCGGGCAGGTCGTGGGCGCCGCCGAGGGCCGCCCGGTAGAGGGCCCAGACGGCGTCGGCGGCGTAGGCGGTGAGGACCGGCCAGTGGGTGGCGCCGTGCGGTGGCCGGCCGAGTTCCAGGGCCTCGCGCTCGGAGCGGCTGCGCAGCCGCTGCCAGCGCATGGCGAGGCACTGGCCGCAGGCGGCGGTTCCGGGCCCGCCGCCCCAGGGGCCGATCAGTACGGCGCGGGAGGTGAGCTGGACGTTGGCGGCCGGGCGGAGCCGCGCGTACGGGTCGGGGGCGCCGAAGCCGAGGGTGTCGGCGGCGCCGAGCGGGACGACGAGCGGGACGGGCAGGGCCGTCGGGGCGGGCAGGTCCCGGTGGCGGCGGGCGAGTTCGGCGTGCAGGGCGGCACGGGCCTCCTCCAGCGGAGTCTCGCCACGCACGAGGGTCTCGCCACGCACCACGGTCTCGCCGCGCCCCTGCGGCATGGCGGGGGCCGCCGTCATGACTTGTCGCTCCAGCGGAAGGTCTTCATCGCGATCGCGCCCAGGACGACGGCGAACCCGGCGAGCACCACGCAGGCCAGCCCGATGTCGCCGGTGGTGCCGCCGCCGGTGAGGGAGCCGGAGATCCCGTCGTTGAGGTAGCGCAGCGGCAGCACCCGGGAGAGGTTCTGCATCCAGCCCGGCATCGCGTCCAGCGGGAAGAACGAGCCGGACAGGAACGCCATGGGGATCATCAGGCAGTTGGCCACGGCGGCGACGGCCTCCGGGGTGCGGGCGTAGCTGCCGACGATGACGCCCAGGGCGAGGAACGCGGTGATGCCGAGCACCAGGACGGGCAGGGCGAGCGGCCAGCGGCCGTCCAGCTCCAGGCCGAAGGAGGGCAGCAGGGCGATGGCCACGAACAGGACGGCCTGGACGGCGCCGATGCCGAGCGCCAGTACGTACCGGGAGGCGAGGACGGCGGAGACCGGTGTCGGGGTCATCCGGATGAGGCGCAGGATGTCGTCGCGCCGCCACTGCATGAGGACGAAACCGACGCCGAACACGGCGGCGTTGCCGACGCCCCAGGACAGGACGCCGGGGGCGATGTAGTTGATGTAGGGGCGGCCGCTCTCCTCGACCGTCTGCCCGTGGAAGATCAGGCCGAAGACGACGAGGAAGATGAGCGGGAAGGCGAAGGTGAAGAACAGTGTGGTCTTGTCGCGCGTGTAGGCCCGGTATCCGGCCTGGCTCAGCGCCGCGTATGCGCTCATCGGGGGTCTCCGTATCGCTGCTGAAGTCGGTGCGGTGCGTGGGGGGTCAGGGGGTTTTGGGGGTGGAGCCGGTGAGCGTCAGGTAGACGTCCTCCAGGCCGGCGGTGCGTGTCTGTACGCCCCGCAGCCCGGCCAGGGCGTCGATCGCGGCGAGGACCTTGCCGGATTCGAGGGTTTCCAGCACGAGGGCGCCGGGCTCCTCGGTGACGGCGTCGACGCCGTCGATGGCCCGCGCCTGCTCGGCGGTGATCCGGTCGTCGGGCACGACGAGCCGGGTGGTGGGTGCGGCGGCGGCGACGAGGTGGGCGGGGCTGTCCAGGGCGACGACGGAGCCCTCGACCATGATCGCGACGCGGTCGCAGAGCGCCTCGGCCTCGTCGAGATGGTGGGTGGTGTAGATGATGGTGCGGCCCTCGCTCTTGAGCTCGCGCAGCACCTGCCAGAGCGCTCGCCGGGCCTGCGGGTCGAGGGCGGCGGTGGGCTCGTCCAGGAAGATGAGTTCGGGTTCGTGGACGAGCGCGGAGGCGATGGCCAGGCGCTGGCGCTGGCCGCCGGAGAGGTCGTCCACCCGGGTCCCGCCCTGTTCGGTGAGGCCGACGGAGGCCAGGGCCCGGTCGGCCGCCGCGTGGTCCGTCCGGTAGAGCGCGGCCATGGTGCGCAGGTGCTCGCGGGCGGTGAGGCGGACGAAGAACGCCGAGGTCTGGGTCTGTACGCCGAGCCGGGGCAGCAGTTCGGGGTTGCGCGGCCAGGGGCTGGTGCCGAGGACGGTGACGGTGCCGGAGTCGGCCCTGCGCTGGCCCTCCATGATCTCGACGAGGGTGGTCTTGCCGGCTCCGTTGGGCCCGAGCAGTCCGAAGAACTCGCCGCGCCGCACGGAGAACGACACCCCGTCGACGGCGTGCCGGTCCCCGTACGTCTTGCGCACGGTGTCGAGGGCGACGGCGGGTGCGGACCGGTCGCCGTCCGGGCCTGCCTGGTTGCCCGGGGAGGCGGAGGGGGCGGTGGGGGTCATGGAACTCTCCTTGCACGGGGTGCGGGGCGGCGGGGTCAGGTGGGGAGCAGGTGGTGGGCCACCGCCACGACGGCGGCCAGGACGGCGGCGAGGACTGCGGCGAGCGCCAGCACCGCGCCCAGCCCGTAGGCGCGGTACGCGGTCCGGGCGCGGCGCGGGTAGCCGGCCGCCGCCGGGTCGCGGCGGGCGGCCAGGCGCAGGTAGACGAGGGTCGAGGCGGCCAGTTCGGTGGCCCCGCACAGCTGGCTCGCGATCCGGTAGCCGTCGAGCGGCGGGAGCGGTACGAGCATGGCCAGCGCCTGCACGCTGCCCAGGAGCAGCAGCGCGCCGAGCGCGTCGTGCGTGGCCGCGCCCAGGGGGGCGAACAGCCACAGCGCGCAGAACGGCAGCAGGAACAGCAGGTTCATCACCGCACCGGCCGCCGCCGTCTGGATGCGTTGCCAACGGGAGCCGAGATAGAGGTAGTTGTCGACGGTGCAGTACATGATGACCACGGGCAGCCGCCAGCGCAGTCCGATTTCGGCCACGGTTCCGCCGTGGTGCCGGGCAACCACCCCGTGGGCGAGTTCGTGCAGCGCGGTGCTGAACCAGAGGAGCGTGGCGGTGCCGACGAGCAGCACCGGGTTGGTGAACAACTCCACGGTCACGTCGAGGAGTTCGCCCGTCCGGACGGCGACCACCGCCTCCATCGCCAGCACCAGGGCGAGCAGCGGCACCATCCAGCCGGGCGACAGCAGGAAGCCGACCGCCCGGTGCAGCCGGCCGGTGGTGGCGTCGGCGTCGGCGACCAGCCGGATGCTGCCCCGCAGCAGCCCGCGCCCGGCAGCGGGAGCAACGGGAGCGGCGGGAGCAACGGCGGCGGGAGCGGCAGCGGGCCCCGGCGTGGGCGAAGGCGCCCCGGCCAGCAGTCCGCGCGTACCGAGCATCCGCAGGATCTGCTGCCAGCGGGCCCCGTCCAGCCTGCGCCCGTACTCCCGCGCGTACTCCTCGCCGATCTCCGTCAGGCTGCGGCTGCCGTCCATCCGGGCGATCAGGAAGTGCTCCTTGGGGCCGACCCTGAAGGAGCCGCCGCCGGAGGTGTCCTTGATCAGGTGGACCGTCGCCGCGCCCTGGAGCAGCGCGTCGCTCAGCAGGACCTGGGGGCGCAGTTCGGGCCGGTACTCGTCGAGGCCCCGGGCGGCCCCGGGCGGGGTGGTGCTCATTCCGGCTCCCGCAGCGCCCGGCCGAGGACGTGCGAGAGGTACGCCTCGTCCCGGATGGTCACATGCAGCCGGTTGTTGGTCATGTGCATGTACGGGGAGAGGAGCAGGGGCAGCGCGGCCGCGGGGTCGGTGACGACTTCGTCGCGTTCCCCGTCCCAGGACCGGAACACCAGATCGCCGTCGCGGCTCAGCGCGACCGCGCGTTCCCGCAGTTCGGCGCAGTGCTCGGCCCATCCGGCGAGGAAGCCGGGCAGTCGCGCCGTCTCCCCCACGCCCTCCTTGGCCGTGGCGGCGCGGATGCGGGTGAAGCGGGCGGCCAGGCCGGGCGCCATGGCGGCGTAGTTGCGGTCGTACTCCTCGCTGCCGATGAACCCGGTGCCGGGGAACGCCTTGTGCCAGAACTCGTAGTAGCTGTCCAGGTAGTCGGCGAGTTCCGTGCGGTCCGGCAGGAACGCGGCGGACATCACCATCATCAGCTGCGCGGAGGTGCCGAGCAGCACGGTCCGCAGATGGAGATTCTTCGTCCGGAACGCGTCGATGACCAGGTCGCTGGAGTGCCGGAAGTGCCATTCGGCGAGCTCGATCCCGGCCGGGCCGCCGTACTTGCCGTACTCCGGCTCGTACGGTTCGGCGCTGCGCGAGTTGTTGGGACGCAGCCGCATCCGGCCCTGGTCGTCGGTGTAGTGGCCGCGTTCGGCGCCGGGGAACTCGATGTCGAACAGGGTGTTGTAGAAGTCGTTGAGGAAGCCGGAGTCCACTTCGTACAGGGCGGGGCGTTCGGCCAGGAACGCGTCCACCGCCGCTGCCGTGCGGCGTCCGACCTCGGCCTCGGCGCCGGGGGCCGGTTTGATCCGCAGCCGGACGTGCGGGCCCTCCAGCCAGTAGTTGATGAAGAAGTAGCCGTCGATCAGGCCGTCCGCCTCCAGTTCCTCGACCAGTGGGCGGACGCACTGCGTCAGCATGGGGCGCGGGTTGGCGGCGTAGAAGATGTGCGTGGCCTGCCAGGCCCCCGCCCGGCCGGTGGCGGCAGGGGCGGCGGTGGCGGTCCGCGCGGGTGGCGCCGTGCTCATGATGGGTCGGTCCTTTCGACGGAGGTGGTGGTCTCCACCGCGAGTTCGGCGACGTGGTGGCCCCGGCCGGAGACGGTGTGCAGGCCGTTCTCGTCGGGGAGCATCTCCCGGAACACGACGCGCGCCCCGGCGGTCTTGATCAGGGCCTCGAACGCGCCCAGCGAGAGCGGGCTGTCGAAGTCGACGTAGGTGGGCTTGGCACCGGTCGCGCCACGCGCCCCGTTGTCGGCGATCGTCGCGAAGACCCGGTCCGGCAGCCCGTGGGTCCGGCGGAACGCCTGCCAGCCCAGGAACCAGGCGTCGTCCCCGGCGCCCGGGGCGCGCAGCGGCAGCACGGCGGCGGGCGCGCTCCAGCTGCGGCGGTCCAGCACCACGCTGCCGTGCCGGACCCGGGGCCGTCCGGTGACCCCGTCGGCGGCCGCGCCCTCGGGGACGCCGCCCCACACGTTCAGCGGGGACATCGAGGTCGGCGAGAGCAGGAGCAGGGTGCGGGGCAGTTCGGGCAGGGCGAGCGGGACGAGGTAGCCGAGGTAGACCGGCACGACTTCCTTGCCGAGCCGGGTGGAGCGCAGCACCAGCCGGTCCGCGCCGGGGTCGTGGACGAGGTGGAGGTCGTCCAGGTGGATGCGGTTCGCCTCGGGCAGGGTGCCGCGTTCGCCGGGGCAGACGATCTCGTACTCGGTGAGCCGGCCGTGCAGGTTGAGGTTGCTGGTGACGGGCCCGCCGGTGACCTCGGCGAGGACGGCTCCGGCGGGCAGCAGCTCCGCGGTGGCGGCGAGGAGCTGTTCGTCGAGGCCGTCGAAGAGGTGGGTGAACCTGCTGAACGGGAAGGACACCCCGCCGTAGGAGCGGTTGAGCACGACCAGCGGGTCGCCGGGCCGGTCGGCGATCTGCACATGGTGCGCGAGCGGGGCGAACCCGCCGCGCAGGGTGTCGAGCCGGGCGGCCACCTCGTCCAGCAGCTCGCCGTCGACCCGGATCTCGTCGCCGCTGCCCGGGTCGGCCTCCCAGTCCGCCCACAGGGCGCGCATCCGCTCGACGAAGGTCTGCCGGGCGGTGTCGAGGGCCTTGAGCTGCGGCAGCGCCAGCCAGTTCTCCTCGGGGACGTACGTGCCGTCCGCGTCGAACGTGGTGCGTTTGGCGGTGAACGACATGTACTGGTCGAAGAAGTCCTCGTGGAAGTCGTGGACCAGTTTCAGCAGGTCGTCGCAGCGGCCGCCCTGCCCGTACCGGGCGAGGAAGAAGCCCTTGAACGTGATGCGCTGCGGCAGGGTCAGGTCGAAGGCGGGCAGGACGCGCTCCACCGCCCCGAGCGGTGCGGCGGCCAGCCGTTCCCAGGCGGCGGCGGAGAGTTCGGTGTGCCGCCCGGCCGCCACGTCCTCGTAGAGCAGGGTCTGCGGGACGCGGGCCCCGTCCACACCCAGCTCCTCCTCCTGGAGCAGGCGCAGCGAGGTGCGCAACTCGCCCATGAGCGCCCGGCGTCCGGCCGGGTCCGCGCCGGCGAAGGCCTCGATGCCGGACGCCGGGTCGGCCAGGCGCCCGGCGAGCCGGTCGGCCCAGGGGCGGCCGAGGCCGTGCAGCGAGTCCTGGAGGGCGCTCAGCGGATCGGTGTCATGGACCTCGGTACGCAGGCACGGCACCTGCACCATGCCGATGTCCAGCAGCGCCCGGAGGTACTGGGCGCACTCCTGCGGGTCCGCGCCCCGGTCGTCGGCGAGCCAGTCGGCCAGCTCCCCGTACCGGAGGGTGGTGCGCTCCTCGAACAGGCCGAGGAGGCGTTCCAGGGTGCCACTGCGGCGCAGGAAGAACAGCCGGTCCTTCACCGCGTCGAAGGTGACGGCGGTGTCCTCCTCGCCCTGGGTGATCCAGCGGCGGACGTAGCGGACCCGGTCGTCGTCACGGCCCCAGCCGGAGGCCGGGGCGACCGGCAGGTCGGCCCGGCGCACCGGGTCGGCGACCACGGCCTCGGTGAGCCGCCCGATCGCGGCGACGTTCAGCCGCAGCCGCCCGTCCCAGGTGTCGTCGACCCGGGCCCGCAGGCCCTGGTCACCGTCCGAGAAGGTGCCGAGGGCGACCCCGGTGAAGGTGGAGAACGGGCTGGTCTTGCAGGCCGTGCGGTACAGGTACGAGAGCAGCGAGCGTTCGATCTTGCGCTGCCTCTTGTCCGGCGGGACGGCGGCGTCGGACCGTACGTACGTGTCCAGTCGGGCGTCCAGGTCCGGGGAGGCGAGCGGCAGCGCCCGGCGCAGCCGTTCCTCCCCCGCCAGGGTGCGCAGGTGGGCGCGGGCCCGGACGGTCTCCTCGGCGAGCAGGGCGGCACCCGCCGCACGCCGCTCCTCCAGACGGCGCCGGCCGGCGAGCCAGGAGGTCAGCGCCGCACCGGCCCCGGTACCGGCCGCCGTGCCGAGGCCGCGCACCAGGCTCAGGGCGTGGTCGGCGGCCCCGGGCCGGGGCAGCCGGTTGTTGAAGATGTCGCGGCGCAGCGCGAGCAGGGTGCGGCGCAGCGTCTCGTCCTCGCTGCCGCCGACCAGGTCGTGGAGCAGGTCGGCGAGCCGTTCGCCGTCGGCGCGCACCTGTTCGGTGGCGCGCAGGACGTCGTCGGCCCAGCGGCGGCTCTCCGGGCAGCGCAGGCCCCGCACACTGTCGAGCGGCAGCCCGGCGACCCGCAGCATGAAGCGGGGGCGGGTGACCGCCGCGGGGGCGGCGGTGGCCGGGTGGTCCGGCGTCATGGCGAGGTCTCCCCTTCTCGTTCCGGTCGTCGTGTCGTGGTACTCACCGGGCCCTCAGGCGATCTCGTACCGGAAGTCGGCCGGGGCGGGCCGCTCGTTGCCGATCATCATGATCAGCAGCGGGGCCTCGCCGGTGCCGTCCAGGCCGAGTTCCTCGATGTACGAGATGTTGTCGAAGCCGAGCGCGACGCCGCAGCCGACGCCGAGGGCGGACGCGGTGGTGTACGTGGTCTGGGCGATCGCCCCGACGACGGCGTTGACCAGGCGGTAGCCGCGGTCCCCGACGGCGTCGAGGACCGCTTCGGTGCGGACCGTCGGCACCAGGACGGCCGCCGCCTGCTCCAGGTTGTAGTTCGACAGGAAGTAGTTCTTCTGGAGGAAGCCGCCCGGGGCGCCCGCCTTCACCAGGCACAGGGTGTGCGCCGCGGGGTCGTACTCGTACGCCCCCGGCTCGATCCCGTCGACATGGCCGACGAACGCGTAGAGCTTCGCCAGCCGCTGCCCGCCGGTGTCCCCGCCGATCGTCGAACCGGCCGCCGAGGCCGCCAGGCAGGCCGCCAACTGCCCGGCGGTCATGGGGTGCCGGGCGTCGAAGCGGCCGAAGCTGCTGCGCCGGTCGCGCAGCGCGGTGCGCACGTCGGTGGTGAGCGGCGGGCAGGGCGGCAGCGCCGTCACGGGGCGGTCCGGCACGGCGGGGTGCGCGGCGGCCGGGTCGAGGGCTTCGGGGGCGGGGCGTTCGGTGGCCCCGGCGGCGGTCACGGCCTGCATCCGGCGCAGCGCGTCGAAGGTGAGGACGGTGCGCGAGCGCTCCTGGTCGCGGTGGCGCACGGTCACCGGGGCCGGGGCGGGGGTGCCGGCGGCTGGGGTGCCGGCCCATTTCAGCGGGACGACGGCGAAGACGCCCTCCTGTGCCGTGTCGACGCCGAGCAGCCGCCCGAGCCGTTCCTCGTCGAACCAGAGCGCGGGCTCGACGCGGAGCCCGCGCGCCCCGGCCCACATCCGCCAGGTCTGTACGCAGGCGCCGATGTCCATGGTCACGGCGTGGAAGGAGAAGTTGTTGTACTTGAAGGCGTTCTGCCAGTACTTGACGGACAGGACGAGGTACTGGTCGGTGTCCGGGCCCGGCGCCCCGTCGCCGAGCGCCGCCCGCACCTCGCCGGTCACGTCGCCGGTCAGCAGCCGCCGCATGGCGTGGTGCCGGGTGGAGTAGTAGTGCACCCCGGGCGGTACGGGGGCGCCGGGCCCGGAGACCCAGTGCACGGCGACCGGGTAGAGGCCGCCGCCGGAGGCGGTGCCCCGGGACCAGTTGGCGAGCGGGTAGAACGGCAGGGCGTTCAGGTCGGTGTTGGCCTGGACGCCGAGGCGGCGGCCGGTCAGCCCGTAGGAGTCGCGGAGCATCCCGGACAGCAGCGGCAGGTCGAACGCGCCGTCCCCGTCGGCGGGCCGGGCCAGTCCCCGGTCCAGGCCGGCGTCGGCCGGGTAGCCGCAGTCGGGCAGCGGCAGGCTGTCGGTGCCGGGGTAGAACTTGGTCTTGCGCGGCCCGTCCGACCAGTTCGGTACGAAGTCGGCGGGGTCCATCGGGATGCGGCCGCGATGCAGGATCGCGGTGGCGTATTCATGGGCGTACCCCATGGCGGGCTCCTCGGTCACGGGAAGGGGTGCGGGGCGGGGTTGAGGTCGGCGTCGGTCAGGTCGCGGTCGCGCAGTCCGGCGACGCGCAGCGCGGTGCGCAGCCGGTCCATGCCGAGGGCGCGCTGCCGGCTCCGGCCGAAGTCGATCGGCAGCAGCCCCGGCACCAGGACACTGACCGTGGTCAGGCCCAGTCCGCGCTGTTCCGGCATGGTCTGGTCGACGACGATCACGTCGAAGCCGGCGGCGGTGACGGCGTCCACGCACCGGGTCAGGTCCTCGCGCAGGTCGTCGGAGACCGGGAGCACCGGCCCGTTCCCGTACAGCTCGTCGAAGGAGTGCTTCGGCGGGCGGGGCGCGCCCGGTACGCCGGTCAGGAAGTGGGCGTGGTGGCCCATCTCGGGCAGCCCGTAGACCAGCGGGTGGTCGTGCAGCGCCTCGACCCGGTCGAAGTCGGCGGCCATGGCGCGCAGCCGTTCCCGGTCCCGCTCGGTGCGGTGGGCCAGGTTGACGGCGTCGGTGGCGATCTCGCAGAGCGCCCCGGCCAGCGCCGCCTCCGGGTCGAGCCCGGCCCCGGCGCCGAAGCACATCAGGCCGGTCCCGCCGTCGCGGCGCACCGCCACCCCGGTGACGACCGGGACGGGGAAGGTGATCCGGGTGTCGAAGAAGCGGGCCTCGTAGCCGTACATCTCCAGCCGGTCGATCATCTGCCGGGTGGCGGGACGGCGGCTGGTGGCCGGGTCGATCTCCGGCAGCGCGGCCCGCCCGTACCAGGTGAGCAGGAAGGCGTCGCGCTCGACGACCTCCATCAGCCCGAAGTAGACGGCCTCCTCCAGGCAGCCGCCGGAGGCGCAGCCGTTGGAGCTCTCCTGGACGAAGCGGTTCTCCAGGCCGGGGGCGTGGTAGTACGTGAGGACCTCGGGCACCAGGACCGTGCGCCGGTCGCGCAGCGACCAGCCCTGGACCCAGGGGATGTGCCGGTCCGGGGTGAAGGGGACGACCCGGGGGTTGGCCCGGTGGAAGGCGTCCGAGTACAGCCCGCAGGTCCGGGGGTCGAGGGCGTGCTCGCCGCGGGCCCGCAGGGCGTTCAGGGAGTCCGTCGTCCCGGACCGCTTGGCCCGGGACCGCATGCCCGCGTACCGCTCCAGCCCTTCGAGCACCCCGATCCGCATGCTCTCGGCGTACGTGTCGGCGTGGCCGCCCCAGAACGTCTCGCGCAGGTACTCGCCGGAGCGCATGGAGAAGCAGCCGATGGTCGCGGAGGTGGAGGTGGAGGAGACGTCCTGGACGACGGACGGGCCGAGCGAGCCGCACACCGGGTTGGCGTAGGGCTCGACCGGCAGGTCGTACGCCTCGATGTCCCGGACCCGGAAGCCGCCGGGGCGGCGCTTGGGCGCGGGGCGCAGCACCAGCTCCGCCGCCTCGGCGGTGTCCGGCTCGCTCGTCGCGCAGCGCGGGCACTCGGGGTCGGGGACGAACGGGTAGTGGCGGACCGTCAGCGTCTCCAGGTCCACCAGGTGGACGGCCGGGCGGGTCCCGGTCCGCGGTCCGGTCCCGGCCAGCCGGGCGGCGACGAGCGCGGCCAGGGCGTGCACGGCGAACGGTGTGGGGTACGGGGAATCCCCGGCCGCCCGGGTGCCGGAGCCGAGCTCCAGCGCCTCGCGCAGCGCGACGGAGCGGACCGCCTGCCAGCGGCGCTCCAGGCACCGTACGCAGCCCGGCGCCGTACCCGCGCCGGGCGCGAAGGGGCCGACGACGACGTGCCGCCCGTAGAACCGCACGGGCACGGCGGGCACGGCGGGCACGGCGTCGGGGCCGTACGCGTCCGTCGTCCCCGGTACCTCGGCGAAGGCGTCACGCACCCCGAGCGGGGCCACGTCCAGCGGGGGCGGGGTGCCGTGCCCGGCCAGCGCCTCCCGGAGCGCCGCGGCGAGGGCGTGCGCGGTCCTGGCCGGTGCGGAGGTCTCCCGGGCCGGGGCGTCAACGGGCATCGGAGCCGCCCTCCGCGTCCGCCGCACCGCCGCCCGCCGCACCGCCGTCCGAGGTCAGCAGCACCCGGGCGGTGCTGATGCCGCCCGCGGCGAGGTCGGCCGGGGTGGTCGGCACGTACAGGGCATCCCGGCCGGCCGCCCGCAGCGCGTACAGCACCGCTTCGAAGGTGGTGTCGGGCCCGTCCACCGCGACCGGCTCCCCGGCCACCGCGACGCTCGCCGCGGCCAGGTCCCGGACCAGCGGGTCGCCGGTGTCCACCGGGGTGCCCGGGTCCTCGGCGGCCAGCTGCGCCTGCCCGAGCAGGTCCCGCAGCGCCGCGCAGGCCGCCGCCCGGCGCGAGAGCCCCGCGCCGACCGCCCAGCGGCCCCGGGCGGCGCCGCCTTCGGCCTCGCGGGCCAGCACCACCTGGGCGGTGGTGCGCGCCTGCTCGCCCAGGTCCAGCAGCTCCACGGCGAGGTCCAGGTTGGCGGCGGACTTCAGCAGGAACACCAGCTCCGGGTCGTCGCCGTCGGCCGCGACCGGGCGGACCTCGGTGGTGGAGCGGACCGCCCGCAGCAGGGCGTCGTGCGCCAGCGCCGACATCAGCCCGGTGCCCGCCGCCTCCCGTGCGTCGGCCCCGGCGCCCGATCCGGCCGCCGTCGCGAGATGGACGCGGTCCCGGTTGTACGCGCCGAAGGGCCGCACGGCCGCGGCGGGCACCCGGACCGTCTCCCCGCCGGTCAGCGAGGTGGCGGTGGTCCAGGCGGCCGGGACCGCCCCGGTGCCGCCACCGGTGGTCAGCGCCTCCGGTCCGACCAGCCGGCCCGCTGCCCCGGCCTCCGGCGCCTGGGCGGCTGCTGACGCCTGGGCGACTTCCGGCGCGTGCCCGGCTTCCGGCGCGTGCCCGGCTTCCGGCGCCTGCGCAGCCACCGGCGCGTGCGCAGCCTCCGACACCTCCCCGGCCTCCGGCGCGTGCGCGGCTTCCGACACCTCCCCGGCCTCCGGCGCGTGCGCGGCTTCCGACACCTCCCCGGCCTCCGACACCCGCCCGGCCTCCGGCGCCGACGTGCCGAGCGGCACCACGTGCTCGACGTACGCGGTCGCCGCCGCGTACAGGGCCCGCGTCCGCGCCCCCGCCAGGTGGTGCACGTCGAAGGCGGCGATCCGGCGCCGCTCCCCGGCCCCGAGCGCCACCTCGACCCGGCTGATCTTCAACGGGGTCTGGGTCAGCGCCTCGTCGTCCCAGCTCCGGAAGATCCCGGTGTGCGGGCGGACCATCGCCGCGCCGCGCCGGTTCAGTTCGTCGACCAGTTCCTCGGCGTCGCGGGCGGTCTCCACGGTCGCGGTGACCGGCAGGGCCAGTCCGTCCGGCCGGGCCGCGGCGGACGCGGCGGCACCCGGGTCCGTGCAGCGCGCGCAGCGGGGGTGCGGGGCGACCGGTTCGGCCATGACGTCCAGCGAGGCGAGGTCCTGGATCAGGACCTGGCCGTCGGTCTCGGCGGGCAGGGCGCCCGTGGTGAGGCGGAAGATCTCGTACCCCAGGAGGTTGCCCACCATCGCGGCGACCGGCCCGGTCACGGTGTCCGTGGCGGCGGGCACCGCCCCCGCCGCCGCGCTCCACAGCTCGGCCGCCGCGCCCGCGTCCACGTTGCCGCCCAGCCGCAGCACGGCGCAGGACCAGCAGCCGGTGGAGGTGGCGGTGGACCGCGGGCCCACGACCAGGCGCTCGCCGAACAGCCAGGCGGGGATCAGGGTCCGGCCCTCGGGCACCCCGGCGGCCAGCAGCCGGTGGGTGCGCGCGCCGGCCCCGGCGCCGGTCACCACGACGATGTCGAAGCCGTCCAGCCCGGCCCAGTCCGCCCCGGCCCCGGCGGTGATCCGTTCGGTGTGCGCGGCCGCCCGGCCGGCCTCGGCGGCGACGTCGTCGAACGCCGCACTCGTACCGATGCGCGCGCAGCCGTTGCGCAGCAGGCTCAGCGCGCACCAGCGGGCGGTCTCGTCGTCGCCGAGCACGGCGACCCGGGTGGCGCGGAAGCGGGCGAAGCGTTCCGGTGCCTCGTCGGTGTAGTGGTCGATGTAGGCGATCTGCGCGGCGAAGCGCTCGGCGACGTCGTCGTCCACCGGGGCCGGTCCGGTGGCGGGCGGGGGCACGTCGCGGGCGAAGTCGCGGGCGTAGAGCGTCCTGACGAGCTCCGCGGCCATCGCGCGCTGGGCGGGTCCGAGGCCCGCGCAGAGGTCGGCGAGCCGGTGGTCGCCGGTCAGGTGGGGCACGACGAGCGAGGCGAAGCGGTAGGCGGTGCGGCCGGTCAGGTGGAAGCCGCCGTCGGCGTTGTGGAAGAGCACCCCGCCGCGGGTCTCGGTGAACAGCACGTCGCGGCGGATGCGCGGCCGGGTCCCGGCCAGGGTGTCGAAGGCCGATGCGGCGGGGGCGGGTCGGGCGGGGTCGGCCGTCGGCGCGGCGTCGGGGGCGCGCTCGGTGGTGGCGGCGGTCTCGGCCATGGGGGTCACACCTTCTCTGTGCGGCGGATGCGTTCCTGGTCGGTTCTTCGCGCGTGGGCGCGGAGCAGTTCATGGATCCGGTACGGGCCGGGCGGGCCGTCCTCCAGCAGCCCGGCGTCGGCGAGCCGTTCCAGCACCGCCTCGGTGGTGCCCGGGACGTCGTCGGCGGTGAAGGAGGACCCGGGGCCGGTCGCGGCCCGGCGGAACGCCTCGGACAGCCTCGGGTCGAGCCGGGCCAGCGCCCCGTCGAGGACGGCGGTCACGGACAGGCCCGGGGCGTCGGGGAGGGTGAGCCGGGCCAGCGGGTCGTCGCCGAACCAGTCGACGGCGTCGCCGAGCGACAGCGCGGGCCGGGTGAGCAGCCGGGCCGTCAGGATGCGCAGGGCGAGCGGCAGATGGCCGCACTGCCCGGCCAGCCGGCGGGCCGCCTCCGGGTCCGCCTCGACGCGTTCGGCTCCGAGGACGGAGACCAGCAGGGCGTACGACTCGGCCTCGGTGAACACGGAGAGCCGGTGCACCCAGCCGCCGTGCGTGGCGACGAGTCCGGCGAGACCCATCCGGCTCGTGACGATCACCGCGCCCCGGGCCTGTGCGACGGCGGGCAGCAGCGGGCGTACCTGGTCGGCGTCGACGACGTCGTCGAGGACGAGCAGGACCCGCGCCCCGCCCGTGCTTCCCGCACCGCCCGTACTTCCCGCGCCTCCCGTACCTCCCGCGCCCCCCGCGCCCCCCGCGCCGAGGGCCGCGTACGCCTCGGCGGCGAGTTCGGCGGCGGGGCGGGCCTCGCCGTCCGGACGGGTCGCCCGGACGACCGGCCGCCCGCCCGGGAAGGCGGCCCGCACCAGGTGGGCGACGTGGCGGGCGAGGGCCGACTTGCCGACGCCGGGGGCCCCCGACACCAGGATGGTGGGCGGGTACCGGTCGGCGTCGGCGTCGGGGTCGGCGGCGTACGCGGTGAGCCGGGCGGCCATCGCGGCGGTCTCGGCCGCCCGGCCGGCGAAGTTCGGCACCGGCCGGGCCGCGGCAGCCACGGGCGTACCGGCGGGTGCCACGGACACCACGGACCCCACGGACACATCACCGACCGTCTCCACCAACGGAGTTGGAGCCGAGGCCGGGGCCGGAACCAGAGCCGGAGCCGGTCGCAGCACCGGCACCGGCACCACCACCCCTTCCACCACCCCCGCCCCGGGAAGCGACGGCAGCGGCGCCCGGACGCCACCGCCGCCGCCCCCGGGCCCCAGGTCCTCGCCGCGCAGGATCGTGAGTTCCAGCTGCTGGAGGGCGGGCGACGGGTCGACCCCCAGCTCGTCCAGCAGGAACTCCTTGACCCTCCGGTACTCGGCGAGGGCCTGGGTCTGCCGACCGGTCCGGTAGAGCGCCTCGATCAGCTGCTCGTGGAGCCGCTCGTGCCCCGGGTATACGCGCGTAGCGGTCCAGAGTTCGACGAGCGCCTCACCATGGCGTCCGAGCCTCAGCAGCAGGTCGCAGACCCGTTCCACGCTCCGCAGCCGCTCCTCGGCCAGGCGCGGCACCTCGTCCCGGTGGAGCACGTCGGAGCGCACGTTGGCGAGCAGCGCGCCCTGCCACAGCGACAGCGCGTCCTTCAGTTCGCAGAGCTCCGTCTCCGGGTCGTGGGAGAGCAGTACGGCGCGGCGCACCTGGTCCCGGAAGCCGAGCAGGTCGAGGGTGTGGGGTTCGGCGGTGATCCGGTAGCCGCCGGGGACCGCCTCGATCGACGTCTCGGTCACACCGTGCTTGGTGAAGAGCCTGCGCAGCCGCAGCACACAGGTCTGGAGTGCGGCCTTGGCGGTGGCCGGCTGTTCCTCTCCCCATACGGCCCGCTGGAGGTAGTCGGCGGACACGACGGAGTTGGCGCGCAGGAGGAGCGCCGCCAGCAGGATCGTCGGCTTCGACGGCTGGAGCACCACGGCCTCGGAGCCGTCGGCGAGGGTCAGGGGACCGAGCAGCTGGAACCGCATCGGGGTCGGGCCCTAGTCCCAGCCGTTGACCAGCTTGCACACCGGGACCGGGGCGGACACCGGCAGCTGGGCGAGGATCGCCTCCAGGTCCGCGCAGACACGCGCGGCACCGTGCACGGGACGCGGTCCGTCCGCCGAGGGCCCCGGGGCTGCGGAGGCCGCGGGGGCGCCGAGCACGAGCGAGGCGAGGGCGATACCGGTGACGGCGGCGGCGGTTCGGATCACGATGGCCGGCCGACGTGAAAGCGAAGAACTGAACACGTGTGTCCCCTTCGACAGTGGCGTCCCGCCGGGGGTGTCCCGGCAGGACGACGATGCCAGCGGGGAAGGCGCGGCAGCAGAGGCGTCCGTGTCAGCTTGCTGCACAGGTCACGGCAGCATCGTGCAACCGGACGGCGCCCGTCCGCGCGCGGGCCCGGCGCGGCGTTCCGTACGGCCGGCGGCGTTGTACGGGCATACGAAATCCGGCCCCGGAGTGTTTGGAGGAACACCCCGGGGCCGGATCCGCTCAGTCTACGCGGGCCGCCCGCGTCACCCGTCGGTGGCGATCGCGTTCAGGACGTTCATCCTGCCCGCCCGGAACGCCGGGACCAGCGCGGCGAACAGTCCGACGAAGGCCGAGGCGACGAAGACCGTGAGGATCGTCGGCCACGGGATCTCCAGGACGCCGAGGCCCTCCAGGGCGAGCAGCTTCTGGGCCGCCGTGCCCCAGCCCATGCCGAGGCCGAGACCGAGCAGGGCCCCGAAGACCGCGATGACCACCGACTCCAGGCGGATCATCCGGCGCAGCTGGCGGCGGGAGAGCCCGATGGCCCGCATCAGGCCGATCTCCCGGGTCCGCTCGACCACCGACAGGGCCAGGGTGTTCACCACACCGAGCACGGCGACGATGATCGCGAGCGCCAGCAGGCCGTAGACGATGTTCAGCAGCTGGCCGATCTGGTCCTTGAGCTGCTGCTTGAAGTCGGCCTGATTCTTCACCTCGTACTGCGGGTACTTCGCGAGGGCGTCCTTGAGGGCGGCGTACGCCTCCTTCTCCTTGCCGTCCGCGGCCTTCGCGAACATGATCATGTTCTGCGGCAGGGTGTCGGCGGGGACGTAGCGCGCGGCGGTCGTGATGCTGGTGTACATCGCGCCCTTGTCGATGTTGACGTCGTCCGAGGTGATCGCGGCGACCTTCAGCTTCGCCCTCTCGCCGCCCTTGAACACGACGGTGATCCGGTCACCGACCTTGACGTGGTGCTCGGTGGCGTACGTGTCGCCGACCGACATGGCGTCCTTGCCGTACGCCTCGGAGAGGTCGCCGGAGACCGTCTCGCGGCGGACGTCGTCCTTGTACGTGGGGTCGGCGGCGACCAGGGCGTCGTTCGCGGTGGTGCCGTCGGGGGCGGTGATCGAGGCGCTGACGTACTTGTACGAGGTGACGTGCTCGATGTCCGCCGTCGCCTCGACGGCCTTGGCCGCCTGGTCGACGATCAGTCCGCCGCCGCCACCGGCCGGCTGGACGATGAAGTCCGCGCCGACGGACTTGTCGAGCTCCTCGGTGGCCGAGGCGACCATGGAGGAGCCGACGACCGAGAGGCAGGCGACCAGGGCGAGACCGACCATCAGGGCGGCGCCGGTGGCTCCGGTGCGGCGCGGGTTGCGCAGCGCGTTGCGTTCGGCGAGCCGTCCCACGGGGCCGAACATCCGCAGCATGACCGCGCTCAGCACCCGGACCACGAGGCCGGCCAGCAGCGGGCCGATCACGATGAAGCCGATGAGGGTGAGCAGCACGCCCACGCCGAGGAGCAGCGAGCCCTCGCTCGACTTGTCGGCCCTCGTCGCGGCGAGGAGCGCGGTGCCGCCGCCCAGGGTGAGGACCAGGCCGATCGCGGCCCGGACCCGGCCGGCCCGGCCGTCCGCCGGGGTGCCGGCCTCGCGCAGGGCGGCCATCGGGGAGATCTTCCCGGCGCGGCGGGCCGGGAAGTACGCGGCGACGACGGTGACGACGATGCCGAGCACCAGGCCGACCACCGGGGTCGTCCAGGCGACGGTGAGGTCGCCGGTGGACAGCTCCATGCCCATGGCGCCCATGAGCTTCATCAGGCCGACGGCGAGGCCCACGCCCGCGCCGACGCCCAGGAGCGAGCCGACGACACCGAGGAACAGCGCCTCGATCAGCACGGACCGGTTGACCTGCTTGCGGCTGGAGCCGATGGCCCGCATCAGGCCGATCTCGCGGGTGCGCTGGGCGACCAGCATCGAGAAGGTGTTGACGATCAGGAAGATGCCGACGAGGAGGGCGATCCCGGCGAAGCCGAGCATCGCGTACTTCATGACGTCGAGGAAGGAGCCCATCGAGTCCTTGTTGGCGGCCGCCGCCTGCTTCTGCGTCTGGAGCTTGTACGCGGAGGTGTCGCCGAGCGCGGTGGCGACGTTCTTCTTCAGCTGCTCGTCGGCCACGCCCGCTTCGGCGGTGACGGAGATCAGGCTGAAGACATCGGGCTTCCCGAGCAGCTTCGTCTGGGCGGTGGCGGTGTCGAAGTAGACGACCGCGGCGCCGGGGTTGGTGACCTTGAAGGTGGCGATGCCGCTGATCCGCGCCTTGATGTCGCCGTTGGCGGTGATGGTGCGCAGTTCGTCGCCGAGCTTCAGGTGGTGCTTCTCGGCGGTGTCGGCGTCGACCATCACCTCGGTCGGGCCGCGCGGTCCGTGGCCCGAGGAGATCTCCATCGAACGGAGGTCGTTCCTCGTCCAGTTGCCCGCGATCGTCGGGGCACCGGTGGTGGAGCCCATGTTCTTGTCGTGGCTGTCGACGACGGTGACGGACATGCTGGAGACCGCGCCCTCGGCCGACTTCGCGCCGGTGGCCTTCGCGGCCTTCCCGACGGCGGACGCGGGGATGGTGACGGGCCTGCCGTTCTCCGGGAGCCGGTTGTCGTCCCCGGAGGTCTTCGGGGAGACCGTGACATCGGCCGCGGTCACCGCGAAGAGCTTGTCGAAGGTGGTGTTCATGGTGTCGGTGAAGACGAGCGTGCCGCACACGAACGCCACCGACAGCAGGACGGCGACGGCGGAGAGCGCCATGCGTCCCTTGTGGGCGAAGAAGTTCCGCCTCGATGTCTTCCAGACGGTCATGACGTCCGCCCGCGCGAGTCGAAGTCCTTCATCCGGTCGAGGACCTGGTCGGCCGTCGGGCTGTGCATCTCGTCGACGATGCGCCCGTCGGCGAGGTAGAGGACCCGGTCCGCGTAGGAGGCGGCCACCGGGTCGTGGGTGACCATGACGATGGTCTGGCCCAGCTCGTCGACCGACCTGCGCAGGAAGCTCAGCACCTCGGCGCCGGCCCGGGAGTCCAGGTTCCCGGTGGGCTCGTCGCCGAAGATGATCTCCGGGCGGGCGGCGAGCGCCCTGGCCACCGCGACGCGCTGCTGCTGGCCGCCGGAGAGCTCGGTGGGACGGTGCTTCAGCCGCTCGGCGAGGCCGACGGTCTCCACGACCTGCCGCAGCCAGGCGGCGTCGGGCTTCCGGCCCGCGATGTCCATCGGCAGCGTGATGTTCTCCAGCGCGTTCAGCGTGGGGAGCAGGTTGAACGCCTGGAAGATGAAGCCGATCCGGTCCCGGCGGAGCTGGGTGAGCTTCTTGTCCTTGAGCCCGGTGATCTCGGTCTCGTCGAGGAAGATCTGCCCCGAGCTCACGGTGTCCAGGCCGGCCAGGCAGTGCATCAGGGTCGACTTGCCGGAGCCGGACGGGCCCATGATCGCCGTGAACCGCCCGCGGGCGATGTCCACGTCGACATGATCGAGCGCGACGACCCGGGTCTCCCCCACCCCGTACGCCTTGACGACCTGCCGCGCCCGCGCAGCGACGGCCGCATTCCTTCCAGTGCCCCCGTGCCTGGGAGTTGCTACAGCCGTTGTCACGGTTTATCTCCTATGTCGGTCATCGTGCGGCATGTGTCGGCGCACGTGCAGAGTCTGGTGTCCGATGCGGGTCCGGCGCACTGGTGCCCAGCGCAGTTCCCGGGTGGGGTTTCCCCCACCCCCACCCCCCGGTTCCCGCCCGCTCCGGCGGTCGGATTCAGCCGCTTTCCGCGGTGTAGGAACACGTTAAGGAACGGGCCCCCGCCATCACGTCCTCCGCCGGGAGGAACCACCCCTGCCCAGTTGTAAGGAGCTCCCCCTAAGGGTCTCGACCCGCGGGTGGAGACCGGTGTCAGGGGCTGCGATCAGCGACGCACGGGCGACCGCACCGGAAGGCCGCGTTCACGCCCGGCCGCCATCTCCGGTTCACCCGGCCTCACGCAACTGAGCCATTACCGCTGGTAATTCACGCCAGCCATTCCCCAACTGCCGTACTCACAAGTAATGTTCGCGCATCCGCACGCACCCGCACTCCTGCCTTGCCGCCCGCCCCAGGACCCGAGCCATGCAAGGAGCAGCACCCCGATGTCGCACGGAAACCCGCCCCCGACCCCCCACTCCTCCTGGCCCGGACCGCTGCCCAGTCCCGCCCCGCAGCATCGGCCGCCTCCGCACCACCCCGACTACCTGCTGCCCTGGCAGAGCTCGGAGACCGCACCGGCCCCCGGCTCGCCGAACGGGGCCGACACCGCCGCCTCCGCCCCCGGCAGCCACAGCGACCTGCGCCGGCTGCGCACCGCGTACCGGCTGCTGCGGCGCACCGCGGCACTGACCGCGCTCGGCTACTTCGTGGTCTTCCTGCTGCTCTCCGGGTACGCCAAGGAACTGCTGGACCGCCCCCTGTTCGGCGGCCTCAACCTCGGCCTGGCGCTGGGGCTCTGCCAGCTCCCCGTGACCCTCCTCGCCATCCACCTGTACGAGCGGACCGCCCGGCGCACGGTCGACCCGCTCGCCGCCCGGCTGCGAAGAGCAGGAGCGGCCCGGTGAACGGATTCGACAACTCCGCGCAGTCGATGTCCCTGGTGGCCTTCCTCGCCGTGGGCACCGTGGCGCTGCTGCTCTGCGTGATGACCGGCCCGGACCGCGACGACGTCGACGAGTTCTACACCGGCTCCCGCTCGCTCTCGCCCCTGCAGAGCGGGCTCGCCCTCGCGGGCGACTACCTCTCCGCGGCCACCGTGCTCGGCACCACCGGCATCATCGCCCTCACCGGCTACGACGGGATGATCCTCGCCCTGAGCATCACCCTCTCGCTCGTGCTGCTGATGTTCCTGCTGGCCGAACCGCTGCGCAACGCGGGCGGGTTCACCATGGGCGATGTACTGATCCGCCGCGCCCCCGGCCGTGCCGTCCGCATCACCGCCTGCGCGGCCACCCTCGCCGCGCTCATCCCGATGATGGTCGTCCAGCTCGCCAGCAGCGGCGATCTCCTCGCCTTCATCCTGGGGTTCGACACCTCCGGGTTCCGCACCGGCGCCATCATCGGGCTCGGCACCCTGATGATCGGCTACGCGGCGATCGGCGGCATGAAGGGCACCTCGCTGATCCAGATCGTGAAGACCGTGGTCCTCTTCGTGGCCGCGTTCACCATCGCCGTGATGATCATGAACCGGTTCGACTGGAACACCGACTCACTGATCTCGGCCGCCCGCCAGAGCAGCGGCGCGGGCGCCGACTATCTGCGCTCGGGGCTCCAGTTCGAGGGCAGCGGGCTCGACATGGTCAGCTCCGAGCTGACCGTGGTGCTCGGCGCCGCCTGCCTGCCGCACGTCACCATGCGCATGTCGAGCGCCCGCTCCACACAGGCCGTCCGGCGCTCGATGTCCTGGGCGGTCTCCGTGGTCGCCGCGATCTGCCTGCTGCTCGTCGTGATCGGCTTCGGCGCGGGCGCACTCGTCGGCCACGAGGGCATCACCGCCGCCGGGGCCTCCGGGAACAGCGCGATCCTCCAGATCAGCGGAGAGGTCGCCAACGGCACTCAGCTGGGGGCCCTGATCATCACGACGATGACGACGGCGATCTTCCTGACCCTGCTCGCCTCGGTCGCCGGAATGATCCTCTCCTGCGCCAACTCCCTCGCCCACGACCTGTTCGCGCACGGACTGCACGGGGTGCGCGACCCGGGCCGCAAGCCGCTGGCCGGCCTGTCCGAGATGCGTACGGCACAGGCCTCGGCGATCGTGATCGGACTGCTCGCCACCATTCTCGCGGTCGTGGCCAGGCACTGGAACGTACAGGCACTGGCGACGCTCTCGTTCTGCGTCGGCGCGTCCGCGCTCGCCCCGGCGCTCCTCTACAGCATGTTCTGGCGGCGCTTCACCCGTACCGGGCTGCTCTGCACCCTCATCGTCGGCACCCTCACCACCCTGGTGCTGATCACCGGCACCAACCTGGTCTCCGGCTCACCGAGTTCGGTCTTCCCCGACCACGACTTCAACTGGTTCCCGTACACCACCACCGGGCTCGTCTCCATCCCCGCCGGATTCCTGGCGGGCTGGCTCGGCACGGTGCTCCCCCGCCACACGGCTCCGGCGGCACGCCGCCTCTACCAGAGCGAGGAGCCCCGGATCCTGGCGGGCGTACAACCGACACCACCTCAACGCTGAACCCGGCCGCCGGGCAGCACGACGACAGCCCCGCACACTCCGGGTCGATCGGGGGTGCGGGGCTGTCGTCGTTGCAGTCGTTGCAGCGGGTGCGGTCAGACCGAGCCGAACTCTCCAGCCTTCACACCTGCCACGAAGGTGGCGAATGCGGCGGGGGAGGTGCTCAGAACGGGACCGCTCGCGCTCTTCGAGTCACGGACGGGGACGACACCGAGCGAGCCGACGAGATTGGCGGCGACCTCGACGCAGGCACCACCGTTGTCGCTGTAGGAGGACTTGAACCAGCGGGGGGATTCGGTCGTCACGGAGAACCCTTTCGTAACTGGCTGATCATGGCCACGGAGGCCGCTGGGGACAGAGCCCCGGCCGGGCAGAGGCCGCCGCCTCACGGAGCCGGTCGGACCACCGGCCCGGACTCCCGGCAGGGCCTGCACAGGCCGTCGCGGAACGCCTCGGGCCTCCCGGGTGCACCGCACTCGGTGCACTCCATCATCAGGCGGCGTACGGGAGTTGCCTGCGCGGCCGGGGTCGTGGCGGGCAGGCGGGGCGGGAGCTTGTCGCGGAGGCGGCGGCGGACGAAGCCGAAAGGTGAGTCGACGGACGCGGGGAGCCCGGCGGTGAGGGCGTGCGTCAGGTAGTCGGCGTCCACACCGCGCGCGAACCACTCGGCCGCCGCCTGCTCCAGCGCCGCACAGTCCGCTGCCGAGAGGGCCAGACGGGAGTCCGTACGGCCGAGGCGGGCCAGGGCGGCAAAGGCGGGAGAAGGCCCCGACGGAGACTGCGGATCCGACCGAGGCCCTGCCGTGCGCTGCTGCGGCACCACCGGGGCGGACGGCTGTACCGGTACGTGCATGGGCTCGGGCGCTGGAACAGGCACTGGAACAGCCGCAGGCGCAGGCGCAGGCACCTGGGCCGGGGCGCCCACCTCGGGCGCGGCAGGCACCGGGGGCTCCACCGCCTTCGCGGTCGGCATCGGCACGGACCGGCGCTCCTCGGCGGCGAGGAAGGTGTCCCACCACTCGTTGTCGTGAGCGACCCGCGACCAGAAGGTACGAGTGACCCAGCGGACCTGGTCGCCACTCTCGCCGCTCTCGCCGCCCAGGCACCGGACATGTCGCAGATGACCGGCCACCCCCAGGGCCCGCAGCGCACTGCCGACGGCCATCTGCCCGTACAGGGGCTGACTCTTCGCCAGCGACTTGATGTCCATCGCCGCGCCCTCGGGCAGGGCATCCACGTAACCGGCGATGTGCCGTTCGCGATCGGGCAGCAACGCGAAGTCGGCCTCGCGCGGCGGACGTTGCTCCGGTACGGATCGCTTTCCGTAACCGGGGCGGGCCTTCGGGTGCGGGCGCGAGGATGCGGGCGCGCACAGGGCAGGGCTAAGGTTTGAAACAGCCACGGGATCGCCACTCTCGATCTTGGGGTCAGACCCCGGCCGGTGCTGGTAACACCGCGTCGGGGTCGTTGCATTTGGCACCGTAAGCAGCCGAGACTGCGCGCCGCAAGTCGGTCACGACTAGTCATACTTGCTGGCCGTGACGGGTCGGGGAGGGCGGGGAGGTTTTCCCAACCCCCTTCTTTTCCCTACCGGTTGTACGACATCGCTCGAATCCCGACGTCCGGATCCCGGCCCCCGAAGCCCGAAGCTCAAGACCCGGCCCCTGCCCTCCGCCCCGCAACCCGAAAGAGTGCACAAGCCCATCCGAAGCTCGAAGCTCGAAACCCGGCTCTCGTAGCTCGTATCCCGTATCTCGATGCGAGGCGCGTACGCCCCTGGCACACGCGAACGCGGTCGGCGATTCTGTTCGCATGCTGCTCCCGACCATCCACAAGACGGCCGAACTGATCGAGGTCGTCCGCATCACCGATCCGAACAGGCATTTCGGCGCCGAGGACCTGACCGGCGACGAGGTCGCTCACTGGGAGGCGCCCCAGGTCGATCAGGTCCTGACCCTGGTCGGCGACCTGCCGGACGGCGAGATGCGCCGCTGCTTCATCCCGGGCTGGGGCATCCGGGTCCACGGTGCCACCGGCCTGCTCTTCCAGCTGGCCTTCTGCTTCCAATGCCACGACGTACGGCTGTGGGGACCGGCCGTCCCGGACGGGCAGGCGGGGATCCACAGTTTCGACGCGGACAGCGCGCCCGCCCAAGAACTCCTCGGACGATTCCGTACGGCTGCGGAGAAGCCCGCGTAGTCGGATGGGATCGGATCGCGACCCGCCCCGTACCGCCGGTACCGGGAATGCCGAGCAGCCGGCTCAGTCCTCCGCCGGTGTCACCCGTCCGGTGAGCGCCGCGAGCGAATTCCGTACGTGAGCCATGTGCGCCTGCACCTCGTCGCGGCCCTCCTCGTGCTCCCGCACGATCCGCTCCGTCTCCCGGACCACCCGCTCCTCACGGACCCTGGCCTCCGCGATCAGCTCCGCGGCCCGCGCCTCGGCGTCCTCCTGACCGTGCCGGGCGGCCTCCTCCGTCTCCGCGAGCGCCCGCCGCGCCTCCTCCAGCCGGGCCTCCGCCTGCTCGGTCAGCTCGTCGTGGTGCGCCGACTGCGCGGCCTCGGCCCCGGCCAGTTCGAACTCCGCCGCCTGCCACCGCTCGGAGTGCTCCTGCTCCTGGTGCGCGAGGACGCTCTCGGTGCGGTGGCTCGTCTCCGTCATCATGGCCTCGGACCGCTCCCGCACCTCCGCGGCCTCCGTACGGGCCTCGGCGACCGCCTCGTCGGCGGCGCTCTTCGCCGTGGCCAGCGCCTCGTCGGCGTGGGTCACGGCCGCCGCCCGCATGGCCTCGGCGTCCGCCCGCGCCGAGCCGCGAAGCGCCCGGCCCGCCTCGTCCGCCGCGTCCGTGAGCGCCTGCGCCTCCTCCTGGGCGGTGCCCCGTACGGTCTCCGCCTCGCTCCCGGCGAGGGCCAGGATCTGCTGGGCACGCTCGCCCAGCGACTCGTAGTTCTGCGGGGCGAGCGTGGCGACGACCTCGCTCAGCCGGACCGACTCCGCCGACAGCTCCTCCACCAGCGCCGTCAGCCGGGACACCTCGTCCAGCGCCGCGTCGCGCTCCGCCGACAGCCCGGCCACCATGCGGTCCACCTGCTCCGGACGGTAGCCACGCCCCCGTCCGCCGACGAAGCCATGCGCGGACACCGGTGCAGAACTCATCCTTGAAGCCTCTTTCCGACTCTCCGACCCACCAGCAATACGTCAAGGATGCGGCAATTGGCCAAGAAGTCGGAATCGATTGGCTGTATTCCGGACGGAAGCGACAGGCATCACAAGCAGCACGGACAACACGCGGCACACAGCACGGCGCCCGGCCCCCTCTCGGGAACCGGGCGCCGTCAGCGGGCCTGCCGGGTCAGATCAGCCCGTCCCACATCTGCTCCAGAAGCACCGACCACCAGCTCTCCGGCGACGCCAGCGCCGCCGCGTCCAGCGCCACCAGCTGAGCCTGGAAGTCGACCGTCCAGCGTCCCGCCTGCTCCGGGTCGAGCCCGAAGCGCAGCCGCCACATCCGGCCGAGCAGCGCCATCGAGCGCTGGAACTCCGGCAGCCCGGTGTTCACGAACTGCGGCGGCACCGACTGCCCGCCCGGCCCCGCCTCGACCGGCACGGCCACGATGTTCGCGGTCCCGTACTGGACACAGATCGCCCGCCCGAAGTCCGACCCCATGACGAGGTACGACCCCGCGTCGGGGGCGGGCTGCACCTGGCGCTGCGCGGCCAGCTCGGCCAGCGTCGGCACCACCGGCTGACCCGGCTGCGCCCAGAAGAACGGCCCGAAGTCGGCGGGCAGCCCCGCCCACACCAGCGTCCGCGCCACGGTCTCGGGCACGCCCTGGCGGGACACGGCGCGCTGATCGAAGCGGCAGATGCCCTGCGGCCCGAAGGTCTGCAGCAGCTCCTCCGCGATGACCTCCGGCGGCGCCGCCATCGCGGGCGGCATCTGCGGCAGCGGGGCCCGCATCGGCGCCGGACGGGCCGGCCCGTCCGCCACCTGATGCAGCTCGCCCTGGTGGGTGAGCAGATGCTGCATGCCCTGCTGACGGCTGGCGTGATCGGTGCCGTACGGCGCGACGCTGGTGATCCGCACCTGCGGCCAGGTCTCCCGGATCATCCGCGCGCAGTAGCCACCGGGCAGCTCGCAGGACTCCAGCTCGGTGTGCAGCTCGATGACCTGCTGCGGCGGCACATTCATCGCCCGCAGCTCGTGCAGCATCTGCCACTCGGGGTGCGGGGTGCCGGGCGCCGAACGCCGGATCAGCTGCTGCTCGCTGCCGTCGGGCCCGCGGTAGCGCAGCACGGCCTGGTAGCCGGGCCCGACGGTCGGCTGACCGCTCGGCGCCTGCGGATAGCCGTACGCCGCGGGCGGCGGGGTGTGCGAATTCGGCGGTACGGGGCCGGGGGTGCCGGGCGGACCGGGCGGCTGCGGTGCGCCGAGGCCGCCCATGCCGGGGCCACCCATGCTCGGGTCGGCCAGCATCGTCGCGGCATGATGCACCCCACCACCGGGCGGCGGAGGCGGCACAGGAGCACCGGGAACCCCGGGCGGACCCGGAGGCTGCGGCACACCAGGAGCACCAGGGGCACCAGGAGCACCGGGCGGACCGGGCGGGCCAGGAGGCGCGGGCGGCTGGAGCGGGCCCATGCCACCCATGCTCGGGTCGGCCAGCATCGTCGCGGCATGATGCACCCCACCGCCGGGCGGAGGCGTCGAACCGGGGGGCGGCGGAGGCGGCACAGGAGCACCAGGAACCCCGGGCGGCCCCGGAGGCTGCGGCACACCAGGAGCACCAGGAGCACCAGGGGCACCGGGCGGACCGGGCGGGCCAGGAGGCGCGGGCGGCTGGAGCGGGCCCATGCCACCCATGCTCGGGTCGGCCAGCATCGTCGCGGCATGATGCACCCCGCCACCGGGCGGAGGCGTCGAACCGGGGGGCGGCGGAGGCGGCACAGGAGCACCAGGGGCGCCAGGAGCCCCGGGCGGGCCGGGCGGGCCCGACTGAGGGGCGAGCTGCGTCGGCAGGTACCCGCCCGCCGGGGCGCCGGGCGCACCCGGCCCCGAGGGCGGCGGCACGGGCGCGCCCGGCCTGGCACCCGGGGTGCCCGGAACACCGGGCGGCGGCGGGGCCGACGGGCCTCCGCCACGCGCACCACGCGGCGGCACGACAGCCTTGCTGGTGGCCGCATCAGCTATGTCACCGGCACCACCCGCGCCCGGAGCACCCGGAGCACCCGGAGCACCCGGCGGAAAACCGGGGACGCCGCCCGGCGGAACACCGGGGACACCACCCTGCGGGCCGAGACCCGGCACGATCGCCGTCCGCGGCAACTGGCTCCCGCCCGACATCAGGGCCGTCGGCGCATCGGCCGGCACGACCGGCGGCGGGGTGCCGTCGTCGTCGGCACCCGAGAGCGGCGGCGCGAACACCGTGGCCGGCAGCGGCACCGCCCCGTCGTCGGTGTCCGCGTTCGTGTCCGTACCGGCCCACGGGGTGGCCCCGGCAGGCACGTTCGGCACGGCAGCCGGGACACCGTCGTTGGCGGTGGGCTCGTACGCGACCTGACCGCCGTGCGAACCCGGCCCCGCCTGACCGACCGGGGCGGCCGGAACAGCAGGCGGCGCGGAGAAGGCCGGAGCCGGCGAGACCGGCGCGGCCGGGGACGCCGGGGCGGGCAGGGGCGCCGGGGCGGACGGGGACGCCTGGGCGGCGGGAGGCGCCGCGTCCCCGCCCTGGCCCTCGCGGCGGTCCGGGATGCCCAGCTTGTCGGCCGCTTCCTGGAGCCACTCCGGAGGGCTCAACAGGAACGACGTCTGATTGAGATCGATGCGCTGCGGCGGCTCCGGAGCAGTCGCGGCAGCCGCACCGACGCCGTACTCCTCCTCGTACCGCCGGATCACCTCGCCCACCGGCAGCCCCGGCCACAACGTGGCCTCACCGCTGTCCCTGGCGATCACCAGCCGCTGCCGGCCACCGTCCGAGACCGGGCCCTCGGCACGGTCCTCGCCCCACACCACGAAACCCAGCTCGAACTCCCGCACCCGCACCTCACGGTGCTGGTACGCGGGCACATCGCCGTTGATCCACTCGTCCGCGCGCTCCTGCGCCTGCGCAAAGGTCACCATCGCGCTCACCCCTCCACCGGGACGGCCCGCGCGAAGCCGCCGTCCACCATCAGGTTCGCCACGGTCTCCAGCTCCGGCGGATTGCCCGCCAGACGCTGCAGGAAGGCGTCGAAGTCACTCCCGCACGGCAGCAGCAGCCGGTCCACCCGCTCCTGCACGTTCCAGCCGTCCTGGTCCCGGGCGTCGTCGTACGCACAGAACCAGACCGAGCCGACGCCGTTCCCCTTCACCTTCACCGCGACGATCCCGCCCTGGACGAAACCGACGCCCAGGAAATCCTTGGTGAGGTGGTCGCGCAAGCACTTGTTGACGTACACCAGGTCGTTCACCCCGGCCTGCTCACGCACCGTGAAGAACGGCTGGTCGACCAGCAGCCCCAGCTCCGCGTCGAGCGCCGCACCCACCGGCGCCGAACCGCCCGCCGCCTTGAGGAACGAACGATAGGCACCCGGCAGCCGGTAGCCGAGATCCTCCTCGACCCCCAGGACCTGCGACTCGCTCACCGCCACGGCCCCCTTCGGCAGCCGGAAGTGCGCGGGCCGGGTCTCCTGCAACGGACGGGTGCCCCGCTTGTTGTGGTCGACCGCCGTCGCGGCGAGGCCGCCGTGATGCCTCAGCAGCGCCTTCACCTCGACCGGGACCAGCTCCATGCGCCGGCCCCCGGGCACGTGGTGCCACGTCCAGCCGTGCGGAGTGGCGACCGCCGGAATCGTGTCCCACAGCTCATGACCACTCGCCGCCAGCGCCGCATTGGCCGAGACATAGTCGGTGAGCCGCAGCTCATCGACCCCGAAACCCTGCGGCGGCTCGGCGATCTCGGCGGCGGCACGCGCGTACGGCGCGAAGACCGGGCTCCCGTTCTCATCCATGCGCACACCGCCGGGATGGCGGGACGCCCGGACCGGGTCCGGGAAATGCACGAGCTGCCCGGCGTAGGCCGCGTTCGGTGGCGCGGATTGCTGCCCGAGCCGACCTGTCGTCATGGCGGTTGCCCCCTGCTGCGTCTGGCTGGTGAGGACCGGCCCCGCCCTGGGACAGGCCCGGTCCGGGCACAGCCTATGCGGTGGTGCAAGAGCTGGTCTCGCCCATGTGACCTGTCCTACGCCTCCCCCTCCGCATCCGTCACGAACCGTCACAACGACGTGACTGACGAGCGACGCTCCCACCACGGACGAGCGACACGGACACACGTTTCACCGCCCCAGCTTCCCCACCAGCCGGGACATTTGGCAGGCTGTCACCGCAACTCGGGGGCGTGCACATCGCGCAGCTACCGCTGCCGGCACGGGAGGGAAAGCACCATGCACACCGCACAATCAGTCACATCCGGGGATCCACGCCTCAGCTGGAGCAGCACCGAAACCGGCCGCGCACCACGCCTGCGACACCGCCGCGACGGCATCCTGCCCGCGATCGCCGCGGCACTGTCCGTCCGCGGTGAAACCCTGACCTGCACCGCGGGCAAGGGCGACCAACCCCCCGTACTGCACCCACTCGTCCAGGACTTCCTCGACACCCTCCCCAGCAGCCGGCGGGAACGCTTCACCGGCCGCTGCCCCGAAGCGATACTGCTCTCCCGGCAGCTCACCGCCGCGGAAACAACCCGCTCCAAGCGCGCCCAGCGCAAGCCGCTGACCAACGGCGAAGCCCGGCGCGCCCTGAAGCACTCGCGGCTCACCGCACGGCGCATCCGTGAGGACGGCGACCCGATGCACGGCAGCTACGCACCACCGTGCCGCTCCTGCACAGCGATGCTCGCCCACTTCGGCGTACGTCCCGTCGACCTCACGACCACCGGAGCGGCGACCACCGCCGAGAAGGGCTGACCGCACGCCGATGCACGACCGAACCGACGTACCCGAACAGACGGGCCCAGCGGACCGCGACCGCAACGCCACCACCCGCTTCCCCGTCTCCGTCGACGCCGCGCTGCGCGCCGCAGGCTGGCAACCCGGCCGCTGGGACATCCGGCAGGCCGAGGAGTGGGCCGACGCACTGCGCTCGCACGCCTCACCCGCCGGCCACCAGCACGCGGTCTTCCCCGCGGCCGTGGAGGCATGGGCCGAATTCGGCGGACTCCACATCACCGCCTCCGCACCGGGCCGCCAGATCGCACCCGCCCCGGTCCGCATCGACCCGCTGAGCGGCCTCCATCTCGCCCGCACCCTCGGCGACCTCGGCCGGGCCCTGAAGACCGAGGTCAGCCCGCTGGGCGAGGAAGGGGACGGACAGGCGGTCCTGGCCATCGACACCGAGGGCCGCGTCTACAGCATCGACCACACCGGCGACTGGTACCTCGGCCCGGACATCGACCAGGCACTGGCGACCCTGATCACAGGGATCCAGCCCGACCGCCTCGTCTCGGACTGAACCCGCGCCCCACCCCCGCAGACCCGAGGCCCGGCCCACCCCGTCCCGAACCCACCGCGTCGGCCCGGCCCACCGCTCGGCCCGGCCCACCTCGTCCCGATCCCACCACTCGGCCCGGCCCACAACACCGGCCCGCCGGAGCGGCTCAGGCAACCCCGCGGCGCCGGCCCGTCGGACCGGCTCAGGCAGCCCCACAACACCGGCCCACCGGGCACCGGCTCAGGCAGCCCCCCGGGCCGGCAGCACCGCCGACACCCGGAAACCACCCGCGTCCGTCGGACCCGAGACAAAGACCCCGCCGAGCCCCAGCACCCGCTCCCGCATCCCGACCAGACCGTTGCCCCCGCTCGGCAGCCCCGCGTCCGCCGTGGCCGCGTCCGAGGGACCGTTCTCCACCTGCATCGCGACCTCCGCGCCGCGGTGCGCCAGCCGCACCCAGGTCTTCGCACCCGCCGCGTGCTTGTGCACGTTCGTCAGGGCCTCCTGCACCACCCGGTACGCCGTCTGCTCGACCTCGGGCGGATACCCGCGGGCCTCGCCGTCCACCGACAGCTCCACCGTCATCCCCGCCGCCCTGGACTCCCCCACCAGGGTCTCCACCTCGTGCAGCCGGGGCCCGTCCTCCGTGGCTGCCGCCGCCGCGGCGGCAGCAGCGGCCTGACCGACCGAGGCGAGCGGCACCGAGGCCGCCCGGACCGTCCCCGACTCCCCCGCCCGCAACACCCCGAGCATCTCCCGCAACTCCGTCAACGCCTGCCGGCCCATGTCACCGACCAGCGCCGCGTTCCGCACCGCCTTCGCCGGATCCTTCGGCGCGACGGCCTGGAGCGCGGCAGCGTGCACCACCATCAGGCTGACCCGGTGGGCAACCACGTCATGCATCTCGCGGGCGATCCGGTGGCGCTCCTCCGTACGTGCCCACTCCGCCCGCTCCTCGGCCCGGTCGGCGAGCAGCGACAGTTCCCGCTCCAGCGAGTCCGCCCGCTCCCGCAGGCTCTCCATCAGCCGCCGCCGAGCCCCTATGTAGAGGCCGAACAGCACCGGGGGCGCGGTCAGCCCGAGCGACATGAAGAGGGAGATCAGCGGTACGTACCAGTCGCCGGGCCCGAAATCGGCCTGCTCATCGACGCTCTGCCGCAGCCGTACATAGGTGACGATGAACGTCCCCATGAAGGACATGCCCATGAGCACCGCGGTGATTCTTCGCGGCACTTCGGAGGCAGCCAGCGTGTAGAGGCCGACCAGGCCCATCAGGAAGCCCATCTCGGCGGGCGTCGTCGCGATCGCGACCAGCACCACGGCGATCGGCCACCGCCGCCGTACCACCAGCACGGCCCCCACCAACAGCCCGAACAACACCCCCGCCGGCACCGGCAGCCCGGTGTCGCCCGCGAACTCCACCCCCTCCAGTGCGCATTCCAGCGCCGACAGGAGCGCGAGCCCCACATCCAGGGCGACACTGCGCCGCCGTTCCCACCACCAGTAGCCGCGGGTGGTCGATCCCGCCGCTTCCAGGTCTGCCCCCGTTGCGGTCATGCCGTCCAGCCTACGGGCGGCCGCACCTCAATTTCGGGCGACCTGGACAGCACGTCCGCCCGCAGAGCGGAGACGAAACAGCTACTTATCGCTTGAAATGGCGAATCGAGCAGACTTTCGCACCGGACGTCCGTATTCCGGACGACGATCTTCACATGACGGAAATCACGAGCAAGTACACCAACTTCGAAGACCTGCGCGAGCAGGCGATCGCGTTACGCCGGGAGGGACTCAGCCGCCGCCGGATCCGCGACCGGCTGCTCGTGGACAACAACGACATCCTGAACCGCCTCCTGGAAGGCGAACCGGCCCCGGAATGGACGAAACGCCCGAACGCCAAGGACGACCTTCGCGAAAAGGCCCGCGAACTGCGCCTCCAGGGCATGACGTACGACCAGATCCAGGTCGAGCTGGGGTGCTCGAAAAGCTCCATCTCACTGTGGGTGCGGGATCTGCCGAAGCCTGAGCGAAGCCGCACCGCCGTCGAGCAGGCACGGCTCGCCGGACGGCTTCGCTGGGACCACGAGCTGGCCGTACGGGACGCCGAGCGGCAACGGACGAAGGCCGACGCGAAGAGCGAAGTCGGTGTCATGACAAACCGAGAGCTCTTCGTCACCGGAGTCGCTCTGTACTGGGCAGAGGGAACAAAGGACAAGACCTACGACCGACGAGAAACCGTCACGTTCATCAACAGCGATCCCGACGTGATCCAGGTCTACCTCGCCTGGCTTTCACTTCTCGGCATCGAGCCGGAGCGCCTGCGCTACAGGCTCATGATCCACGAAACGGCGGACGTGGAGGCAGCCAAGCAGTTCTGGGCCGATCTGGTTGGCGTCGATACCTCAGCCTTCCAGAAGACAACGCTCAAGAAGCACAACCCGAAGACCGTCCGCAAGAACGTGGGAGAGGCCTACCAGGGGTGCCTGGTCATCCGGGTCTCGCAAGGAGCTGAGTTGTATCGTCGAATTGAAGGGTGGTGGCGCGGCATCGCGCATCAGGCCCAACTCCGCCTCGGGTAAGGTCTGACCCAGTGATCCGCCGTGGGGTAGCGGCATCCCGCAGGCCTTTGGAGCCTTGAGACGCTGGTTCGAATCCAGCCGGCGGAGCTCACGTGACGGGCCCCGACCAGCAAGGTCGGGGCCCTCACCCATGTCCGCTCACCGGCCCCCCGGTATCCTTCGGATGTCCCCCACCCGAAGCCGAAGGACATACCCGTGAGCGTCAACCGCCCGGCAGCCGTCGTCGTCCTCGCAGCGGGTGAGGGCACCCGCATGAAGTCGAAGACCCCCAAGGTTCTGCACGAGATCTCCGGGCGGTCGCTCGTCGGACATGTCGTCACCGCCTCCCGCGAGCTGGACCCCGAGCACCTCGTCGTGGTCGTCGGCCACGGGAGCGAGCAGGTCACCGCGCATCTCACCGCCGTCGACGACCGGCTGCGCACCGCCCACCAGGCCGAGCAGAAGGGCACCGGCAACGCCGTGCGCGTCGGGCTCGACGAGCTCGGCGGCACCGTCGACGGCACCGTGATCGTCGTCTGCGGCGACACCCCGCTGCTCTCCGGCGAGACGCTCACCGCGCTCGCCGCCACCCACACGGCCGACTCCAACGCCGTCACCGTGCTCACCGCCGAGGTGCCGGACTCCACCGGCTACGGCCGCATCGTCCGCGACCCGGCCGACGGCACTGTCACCGCGATCGTCGAGCACAAGGACGCCACCGACGCCCAGCGCGCGATCCGGGAGATCAACTCCGGGGTCTTCGCCTTCGACGGCCGGCTGCTCGCCGACGCCCTCGGCAAGCTCCGCACCGACAACAGCCAGGGCGAGGAGTACCTCACCGACGTCCTCTCCATCCTGCGCGAGGCCGGGCACCGGGTCGGCGCCTCGGTCGCCCCGGACCACCGCGAGATCCTCGGCATCAACAACCGGGTCCAGCTCGCCGAGGCCCGGCGGCTGCTGAACCAGCGGCTGCTGGAGCGCGCCATGCTGGCCGGGGTGACCGTCGTGGACCCGGCGTCCACGCTGATCGACGCCACCGTCACCTACGAGCACGACGCGATCGTGCACCCGGGCACCCAGCTCCTCGGCACCACCCACCTGGGCGAGGACGCCGAGGTGGGCCCCAACTCCCGGCTCACCGACACCGTCGTCCGCGCGGGCGCCCGGGTGGACAACACGGTCGCGGACCGGGCCGAGGTCGGCGCGGGCGCGACGGTGGGTCCGTACGCCTATCTGCGGCCCGGCACCAGCCTCGGCGCGAAGGCCAAGGCCGGTACGTACGTGGAGATGAAGAACGCCACGATCGGCGAGGGCACCAAGGTCCCGCACCTGAGCTACGTCGGTGACGCGACGATCGGTGACCACACCAACATCGGTGCCGCCAGTGTCTTCGTGAACTACGACGGCGTGGCCAAGCACCACACCACGATCGGCTCCCACTGCCGTACCGGGTCGGACAATATGTTTGTGGCGCCCGTCACGGTCGGGGACGGTGCCTACACCGCGGCCGGCTCGGTCATCACCAAGGACGTGCCGCCCGGTTCGCTGGCCGTCGCCCGCGGCCAGCAAAGGAATATCGAGGGTTGGGTGGCCCGCAAGCGTCCGGGAAGCGGCGCCGCGCAGGCGGCTCAGGCCGCAGTGTCGGAGCACGACAGCGAAAGCTGACCGGAAACAGGTACGCCGTGCACGGCGTACCGTGATAGATGCTCACCCCATTTCGGCTGGCTCGTTGCACATCGGGACACATGCGTGCAGCGCCAGGAACACGTCTGAGGAGACTGTGCTGTGACCGGGATCAAGACGACCGGCGAGAAGAAACTGATGCTCTTCTCCGGCCGCGCCCACCCCGAGCTGGCCGAGGAGGTTGCGCACCAGCTGGGTGTCGGCCTCGTGCCGACGAAGGCCTTCGATTTCGCCAACGGTGAGATCTACGTCCGCTTCCAGGAGTCCGCCCGCGGCGCCGACTGCTTCCTGATCCAGAGCCACACCGCTCCGATCAACAAGTGGATCATGGAGCAGCTCATCATGCTGGACGCGCTCAAGCGCGCGTCGGCCCGTTCCATCACGGTGATCGTGCCGTTCTACGGTTACGCCCGCCAGGACAAGAAGCACCGCGGCCGCGAGCCGATCTCGGCCCGTCTGGTCGCGGATCTGATGAAGACGGCGGGTGCGGACCGCATCCTCACCGTCGACCTGCACACGGACCAGATCCAGGGCTTCTTCGACGGTCCGGTGGACCACCTCTTCGCGCTGCCGATCCTGGCCGACTATGTCGGTGCCAAGGTCGACCGTACGAAGCTGACGATCGTGTCGCCGGACGCCGGCCGGGTGCGGGTCGCCGACCGCTGGTGCGACCGTCTGGACGCCCCGCTGGCGATCGTGCACAAGCGCCGTGACAAGGACGTCGCCAACCAGGTGACCGTCCACGAGGTCGTCGGCAATGTGAAGGGCCGGGTCTGCGTCCTGGTCGACGACATGATCGACACCGGTGGCACGATCTGCGCCGCCGCCGACGCCCTGTTCGCGCACGGTGCCGAGGACGTCATAGTGACGGCGACACACGGTGTGCTCTCGGGTCCGGCCGCGGACCGGCTGAAGAACTCCAAGGTCAGCGAGTTCGTCTTCACGGACACCCTGCCGACCCCGGGCGAGCTGGAGCTGGACAAGATCACGGTGCTCTCGATCGCGCCGACGATCGCGCGTGCGGTGCGTGAGGTCTTCGAGGACGGTTCGGTCACGAGCCTCTTCGAGGAGCAGTAGGAACAGCGGGAACAGCGGTTCCGAAGATCCACTTTGGGGGCGGCCTCCCCGCCGGGTAGACTCAGCGAGTTGCTCGGCGAGGGAGGCCGTACTCATGTGTACGGCGGTCCGTTATCGACGCGCTCTTCGTAGCAGGCCTGTCGTGGGCCGGGTGACCGTCCAAGTTTCGTCACCTTACGAGGAGTGCAGTCATGGCTGAGGTCAAGCTCGCCGCCCAGGTCCGTTCCGAGTTCGGCAAGGGCGCCGCCCGTCGCACCCGCCGCGCCAACCTGGTCCCCGCCGTCATCTACGGTCACGGTGCCGAGCCGGTCCACGTCACCCTGCCGGGTCACGAGCTGATGATGGCGCTCAAGACCGCCAACGTCCTGATCGGTCTGGAGATCGACGGCAAGGACGCGCTGGTCATCCCGAAGGCCGTGCAGCGCAACCCGCTCAAGGGCGACATCGAGCACGTCGACCTGCTGACCGTCAAGCGCGGCGAGAAGGTCAACGTCGAGATCGCCGTGCACGTCGAGGGCGACCTGGCCCCGGGCGGCAACCTGCTGGAGTACGTGCAGAACACCCTGCTCGTCGAGGCCGAGGCCACCCACATCCCCGAGTCCGTCACGGTCTCCATCGCGGGCCTGGACGCCGGTGCGTCCGTTCTCGCCAAGGACATCCCGCTGCCCAAGGGCTCCGTGCTCGCCGGTGACGAGGACGCCGTGGTGCTCCAGGTCGTCGCCGCGCAGGCCGAGGAGCCGACCGCCGACGCCGAGGCCGAGGGCGCCGAGGCCTGAGCCTCGTCCGCACTGCTTGACTGACGGGGCGGCGGTTCCTTGTACGAGGATCCGCCGCCCCGTTTCCCTGTATTCCGACCCCCCTGCAATCAGCCGTCGCACGCGAGGAGACCGAGAGAGATGTCCGACGCCACCGACCCCTGGCTCATCGTGGGCCTCGGCAACCCCGGCCCCGAGTACGCGGCGAACCGGCACAACGTCGGCTTCATGGTGGCCGATCTCCTGGCCGAGCGGATCGGCGGGAAGTTCAAGCGGGCGCAGAAGGCGCAGGCGCAGGTGGTGGAGGGCCGGATGGGTCCTCCCGGGCCGGCGAGCCGGCGGGTGATTCTGGCCAGGCCGATGTCGTACATGAACCTCTCGGGCGGCCCGGTGACGGCGCTGCGCGATTTCTACAAGGTTCCGACGGATCACATCGTGGCGGTCCATGACGAGCTGGACATCGACTACGGGGCGCTGCGGCTGAAGCTGGGTGGTGGCGACAACGGGCACAACGGGCTGAAGTCGATGACCAGGGCGATGGGGGCGGACTATCACCGGGTCCGGTTCGGGATCGGGCGGCCGCCGGGGCGGATGCAGGTCGCGGACTTCGTGCTGAAGGACTTCTCGTCCGCCGAGCGCAAGGAGCTCGGGTATCTGGTGGACCGGGCGGCGGACTCGGTGGAGTGTCTGTTGGCGGAGGGTCTGGAGCGCGCGCAGAGCGCGTACAACTCGTAGACGTCCGGGGCTGGTGGCGGCTCGTACATCTCTGACATTCCCGCCGGTACCCCGGCGATTTTCGGCCATGAGTTGACCGGTGGTGCCGGTCTGCCCAAGGATCGCTCCCCATGAAGCGGAGCTCCTCCAACCGCGCCCTGGTCTACGTCCGCAACGCCGCCATGGGCTGTGTTGTCCTGTTGCTGCTGGTGGCGGGTGCGCTGTCGTCCTGGGACGAGGCTCACCACATTGTTCTGGCCAAGGGCCGTGAGCACGGCACGATGACCGTGACCGGTTGTGGTGCCGATGTCTGTACGGGTCCGTTCGTGCCGTCGGGGCAGGCTGCGGCGCGGAGCAGGGTGACGGTCGGCAAGTCCGTGGCGGCGCGGCGGGGTGACCGGTTCCCCGTGGTGATCAAGCCGGGTACGGATGATGTGGTGCGGACCGGGACGGCGGGGTTTCTGCATGCCTGGGTGCCGTTGGGCGGTGCGTTGTTGCTGGCGGGGCTGGTGATCGGTGGTGGTCTGCGGCTGTCGCGGATCGGCTGGGGTACCGGGATCGCGGGTGCGGCCCTGCTCGTGGCGACGTTCGTCGCGTTGTGAGCGGGGCCGCGCCCGCGTTCCGGTGGGTCAGCCGGTGTTGCGCAGGCCTGCGGCGACACCGTTGACGGTGAGCAGCAGGGCCCTGGCGAGCAGCGGGTCGGGGTCTTCGCCGCGTGCTGCGGCTTCGCGCTGGCGGGCCAGCAGCGAGACCTGGAGGTAGGAGATCGGGTCGAGGTAGGCGTCGCGGATGGCGAAGGTCTGCTGGAGCACGGGGCTGGTGCCGAGCAGTTCGGTGGAGCCGGTGACCTTGAGGACTTCGGACACGGTGAGTGCGTGCTCGGCCTCGATGGCGTCGAAGACGTGCTTGAGCTCGTCGGGGACGAGGGTGTCGACGTAGTGGCGGGCGATGCGCAGGTCGGTCTTGGCGAGGGTCATCTCGACGTTGGAGAGGAAGTTCCGGAAGAAGTGCCAGTGTTCGTGCATTTCGTCCAGGACGGTGTCGAGACCGGCCTCGCGCAGTGCCTTGAGTCCGGAGCCGACGCCGTACCAGCCGGGGACGATCTGGCGGGACTGGGTCCAGCCGAAGACCCACGGGATGGCCCGCAGTCCGTCGAGCGAGACGCCCGAGCCGGGGCGGCGGGAGGGCCGCGAGCCCAGGTGCAGGTCGGCGAGCTGGTCCACCGGTGTGGAGGCGAGGAAGTACGTCGGCAGGTCCGGGTCCTCGACGAGCTTGCGGTACGCGGCGTGGGCGGCGTCGGAGACGGTGTCCATCGCGGCGTCCCAGCGGGCCAGGGCCTCGTCGGACTGGCGGGGTGCGGTGTGCAGCGCGGAGGCCTGGAGGGTGGCCGCGACGGTCAGTTCCAGGTTCTCGCGGGCGAGGGCGGGGATGAGGTACTTGTCGGAGATGACCTCGCCCTGCTCGGTCACCTTGATCTCGCCCTCCAGGGTGCCCCAGGGCTGGGCGAGGATCGCGTCGTGCGAGGGGCCGCCGCCGCGGCCGACGGTGCCGCCGCGGCCGTGGAAGAGGCGCAGTCGTACGCCGTAGCGGTGGGCGACGTCGCGCAGTCGGCGCTGGGCGCGGTGGATCTCCCACTGGGAGGTGGTGATGCCGCCGAACTTGGAGGAGTCGGAGTAGCCGAGCATGACCTCCTGGACGTCGCCGCGCAGGGAGACGAGGCGTCGGTAGGAGGGGTCGGCGAGCATCTCGTCGAGGATGACGTCGGCGGCGCGCAGCTCGTCGGTGGTCTCCAGGAGCGGCACGATGCCGATCTTGGCCCAGCCGCCGTGCAGGTCGATGAGTCCGGCTTCGCGGGCGAGTACGGCGGCGGCGAAGACGTCGTCGGCGCCCTGGCACATCGAGATGATGTAGGACTCGATGACTTCGGGGCCGAAGCGTTCGAAGGCTTCCTTGACGGTGTGGAAGACGCCGAGGGTCTTCTCGCCGGCGGCGTCGAGCGGGGCCGGGGTGGGGGCGAGCGGGCGGCGGGAGCGGAGTTCCTTGGCGAGGAGCTTCTGCCGGTAGTCGCGGGGCATGTCGGCGTAGCGCCAGGATTCCTCGCCGAGCCGGTCGAAGAGCTGGCCCAGCACGTGGTGGTGGGCGTCGGCGTGTTCGCGGACGTCCATGGTGGCGAGCTGGAGGCCGAAGGCGGAGAGGGTGCGGATGGTGCGGTCCATCCGGCCGTCGGCGAAGAGTCCGCCGCGGTGCTCGCGCAGTGAGGTCTGGATGAGTGCCAGGTCGGCGATGAGTTCGGCGGTGCCGAGGTAGTCGCAGCCGGGGCGGTGGGGGGTGCCGGAGGCGAGGCGTTCGCGGGTGTTGACGAGCTTCTGCCGGATGCAGGTGGCCTTGAGCCGGTAGGGCTCCTCGGCGTTCAGCCGCTTGTAGCGCGGGCTGATCTCGGGGAGGCGTTCCAGGTCGGCTTCGAGCGAGGTGAGCAGTTCGTCGGTGGCACCGGTGTAGCGGATGGAGTTGGAGAGCAGTCCGCGCAGGTTGTCGATGAGTTCGAGGGCGTCGGTGATGCCGTGCTCGTGCTGGAGGATCAGTACTTCCCAGGTGACGGCGGGCGTCACGTTGGGGTTGCCGTCGCGGTCGCCGCCGATCCAGGTGCCGAAGGTGAGGGGGCGGGTGCCGGCGGGCAGTTCGACGCCGACGCGTCCGAGTTCGGCGGCGAGGTCTTCGAGTACGTCGCCGACGGCGTTGGCGTGGAGTTCGTCGAGGTAGTAGATGGCGTTGCGGGCCTCGTCGGCCGGCTCGGGGCGGACGACGCGGAGTTCGTCGGTCTGCCAGATGAGGTCGATGTTCTCGGCGAGGCGGAGGTCCTGGCGGCGCCGGTCGGCGTCGACGACGGGGGTCTCCAGGAGTGCGGCGATGCGGCGGAGCTTGTTGAGGACGGAGCGCCGGGCGGCCTCGGTCGGGTGTGCGGTGAAGACGGGCCGGACGTTGAGGTTCTTGACGGTCTCGCGCAGGTGGTCGGGGTCGGCGTCCTTGAGCCGGTCGGCCGTCCGGGCGAGGAGTCCGCCCTCGGCGGCGCGGCGGTCGCGCATCTCGTGGGCGCGGTGGACCTGCTCGGTGACGTTGGCGAGGTGGAAGTAGGTGGAGAAGGCGCGCACGAGCTGCGCGGCGGTCTCCAGGTCCGTGTCGCCGAGGAGCTGGGCCGCGGCCTCTCCGTCGGTGCGGGTCAGGGCGCGGACGCGCTCGACGAGGTCGAGTAGGTCCTGACCCTCCTGGCGTACGAGGGTTTCGCCGAGGAGGTCGCCGAGGCGGCGGATGTCGGCGCGCAGCTCGGGGCTGGCGGCAGGGGTCTGGTCGGCACTGCTCACAGTGTGCGGCTCCTTGCAGTGGTTGTGCACGGGGGTTCTCCCGGGGCCGCGGCAAGCAGCGGCCACAGGGGTCTCCGGGGCCGCGACAGGCAGCGGTGCTGACGCCACCCCGGGAAAGCAGAGTGCGGACCGCGCTGTCCGACCCCACCAGGATAGGTGTCCGCTCCGTCGGCGCCGATCTCGGCCCGATCGGGTTTCTGCTCGATGGGCGGCTCGCCGCGCTCTCGTGCGATGTGTGGTTCCGCTGCCATACTTACGTTGCCGTAGGTTACGGATGCGTAGCCAGAGCTGTCCGTCGCATTCCTCATCCCCAGGGGACCCCCCATGAACACCAGCCCCGCCGTGATCGACGACGCCCAGCCACCGGCGGCCGGCGATCACACTCTTCCCTCCGCCACGCTCGGCGGGGACAACAAACGGTCGATCGAGCAGTTCGCACTGCTGCTGTTCATCGTGGTGCCGTTCGTGGCGCTGGTCGCGGCGGTGCCGTTGGCCTGGGGCCGCGGTGTGAGCTGGCTCGATCTGGGTCTGCTCGTGGCGATGTATTTCATTGGCTGCCACGGCATCACGATCGGTTTCCACCGCTATTTCACGCATGGTTCCTTCAAGGCGAAGCGTCCGCTCCGTATCGCGCTGGCGGTGGCGGGTTCGCTGGCCGTGGAGGGTCCGCTGGTGCGGTGGGTGGCCGACCATCGCAAGCATCACCGTTTCTCGGACGCGGAGGGTGATCCGCATTCGCCGTGGCGTTTCGGTGAGAGCCTGCCTGCGCTGCTGAAGGGCCTGTGGTGGGCCCACATCGGGTGGATGTTCGACGAGGAGCAGACTCCGCAGCAGAAGTACGCCCCCGATCTGATCAAGGACCCGGCGCTGCGCGGCGTCTCCCGCCACTTCATGACGTTCACGGCCGTGTCGCTGGCGCTGCCGCCGCTGGTGGGGGGTCTGGTGACGATGTCGTGGTGGGGTGCGGCGACGGCCTTCTTCTGGGGCTCGCTGGTCCGGGTGGCTCTGCTGCACCACGTCACCTGGTCGATCAACTCGATCTGTCACGCGGTCGGCAAGCGCCCGTTCAAGTCGCGGGACCGGTCCGGCAATGTGTGGTGGCTGGCGGTCCTGTCGTGCGGCGAGTCCTGGCACAACCTGCACCACGCCGATCCGACGAGTGCCCGGCACGGCGTGATGCGCGGACAGATCGATTCGAGTGCCCGGCTGATCCGCTGGTTCGAGAAGCTGGGATGGGCGCACGACGTGCGCTGGCCGGACTCCGCCCGGATCGAGTCCCGGCGTATCGACGCCCGGCGCGACCCCGAGCGTGCCGACGCGGCATGATTGACGACGTGGCGACCGACTCCAGCACCAGCAGCGAGAAAAACCGTCCTTCCTCTTCCACCCGGCGTACCCGCCGGGTGCGGATGACCGGCAAGGAGCGCCGCGAGCAGTTGCTGGACATCGGTCGTACGCTCTTCGCCGACAAGGGCTTCGAGGGCACCTCGGTCGAGGAGATCGCCTCCCGTGCGGGGGTCTCCAAGCCGGTCGTGTACGAGCACTTCGGCGGCAAGGAGGGCCTGTACGCCGTTGTGGTCGACCGTGAGATGCGTCAGCTCCTGGACATGGTCACGAGCGCGCTGACCGCGGGCCACCCGCGCGAGCTCCTGGAGCAGGCGGCGTTCGCCCTGCTGGACTACATCGAGACGTACACGGACGGGTTCCGCATCCTGGTCCGCGACTCCCCGGTGGCGCAGTCGACGGGCACCTTCGCGTCCCTGATCAGCGATATCGCCACCCAGGTGGAGGACATCCTGGGCCTGGAGTTCAAGGCCCGCGGTTTCGACCCGAAGCTGGCCCCGCTGTACGCGCAGGCGCTGGTCGGCATGGTCGCCCTGACCGGCCAGTGGTGGGTGAACGCCCGTAAGCCGAAGAAGTCGGAGGTCGCCGCGCATCTGGTGAATCTGGCCTGGCACGGCCTGGAGAACCTGGAGTCGAAGCCGAGGCTGATAGGGCACCGCAAGAGCTGAGCGTGGGGGTCGGTCACCCGATGTGATGACGGCTCGGGGAATCGGCCCCTACTGTGGTCCGCAGGGCCAAGAATCCCGTCCATGGGAGGAATCATGACCGCCGAGCCGTTCACCGCGCACAGCTCCCGCTGGCCGGTGCCGCCCCAGGACGGATACACGGTGGACGATCTGTTCACCTTGCCCGATCTCCCGCCGCACACGGAGTTGCTCGACGGGAGCCTGGTTTTCGTGAGTCCACAGCGCTTTTTCCACAGCTGCATGATCGACCTGTTGGTAAGCGGCCTGCGGAGCTCCGCACCACGTGAGCTCAAGGCGGTTCGGGAGATGTCGGTCGTCCTGGACCGTCGCAACGTGCCCGAGCCCGACGTCTCCGTCGTCCGCTCCGACGCGGTCACCGGACCCGGCCTGACCCGTTTCCAGGCCTCCGATGTCCTGCTCGCCGTGGAGGTCGTATCGCCCGACTCCGAGGCCCGCGACCGCGACACCAAGCCGGGGAAGTACGCCTCGGCCGGCATCCCGAACTTCTGGCTGGTCGACATGGCCGGCACCGACAACCACCCGGTGGTGCGGGTGTACGAGCTGGACCCGGTGTCCAAGGCGTACGCCCTGACGGGAATCCACCACGACCGTCTCAAGACGGGCGTGCCGTTCCCGATCGACATCGACATCACCCGGGAGGCGCTGGACGAGCTGTGACGGTCAGCCGTCCGTCCGCTCCAGGAACTCCAGCCGGTTGCCCACCGGGTCGTGGCTGAAGAAGCGCCGGTGGCCCGGCAGGTCGTCGTCCCACCGCACCGGTGCGGTGGCCCGCCTTCTGGTGTGCGGAACTGGATCTTCGTCGACCTGTCCCGCCAGGGGACCGCACGTGCTTCCGGCACCAGGCCGGCCGCTGCGGCCCGCTGTTACGTAACGACGACGGCCCGGTCCTGGGGTCTGCCGCCGGACACAGTGGACGCTCTGGAACTGATCACCGGAGAACTCGCCGGCAACGCCCTGGAGCACAGTGCGAGCCGGTCCATCACCGTTGTGCTGTTCCGCGCCGCTCGGGCGGCCGTCGTCGGAGTGCTCGACGAGGGGCAGGGCCGTGCGACCGCGGCGGGCGCGCCATCGCTGGACCGGGAGGACGGACGCGGGCTGCTGATCGTCGACGTCCTGGCCACCGACTGGGCCCAGCGGCGCGTATGCGGCGGTCTGTTCGTCCGGGCCGAGGTCGGCACCGGACACGGACAGGCTCCGCCCGGTCGGCCGCACCAGGCGGACATCCCCTTGGTGCCGCTGCCGGTACCGTACGAACGAAGGCCGAATCACCCGCACCGGAGGTCACCGTGAGCGCACAGAGCGACAGCCCGTACGGACCGCTGATCCCCATGCCTGAGCTCACGCCCGACGCCTTGCGGGCAGCGGTCGCGCGGATCGCCCCCAGCCGCATTCCCGCGCTCACTCAGCATCTTTTCGAGGCCACGACGAACGCGCAGCAGACACAGAGCCTCGCTCCGCTGAGGGCGTTCATCCACTCCTGGGCCGTGTTCGTGGCGATCGAGCGGCATCCCGAGCAAGCCGCCCGGCTGCATGCGCTGGAGCGAATCGTGGACGGGGGCGAAGAAGACCCGGCCGAAGCGATCACCGAGATACGGCGTATCCATGAGGCAGCGGAAGCGGAGGCCGGACTGCGGTGAACGGCTGGACGTGGGACTACAACCCGAGCGCGGAATACATCACCGGTGGATTGCCACCCGGCGTCGTGGCGGAAGTCGAGCGACTCGCCACTGAGCTCGCCGCGCTCGGGCACGATGCGGTGAAGGTCGGCAGGCCGCTCGACAGAGAGGGAGGTCTCAGAGAATTCGACATCATGGGCGGACGCGGGTTCATCAGTTTTCTTGCCGTCCCGCGCCATGAGTGCGTCTATGTTTGCAACGTCACCTGGTACGGCTGAGACCGGCTGCTCGTCAGGTGGCCGGTTCCAGGAACTCCAGCCGGTTGCCCACCGGGTCGTGGCTGTAGAAGCGCCGGTGGCCCGGCAGGTCGTCGTCCCAGCGCACTTCGGCGCCCCGCTCCTCCAGCCGGGCCGCGTACGCCTCGATGTCCGTGACGCGCAGCCCGGGGTGGGCCTTCTTCGCCGGGCGGAAGTCCTGTTCGATGCCCAGGTGGAGCTGGACCGGGCCCGCCCGGAACCAGCAGCCGCCGCGGGCCGCGAGGGCCGGGGGCTTGGGGATCTCGGTCATGCCGAGGGTGTCGGCGTAGTAGGTGCGCAGGGTGTCCTCGGAACCCTCCGGGGCGGCGAGCTGTACGTGGTCGACGGCGGCGATCATCGCTTCTCCTTGTGGGCGACGGCGAAGACGCGGCGGAACGGGAAGACCGTGCCGTGCGGGCCCTGGGGGTAGGCGGTGCGCAGCAGGTCGCGGTATTCGGTGAGGAAGGCGTCGCGGGCCTCGGGGTCGTCGGCGAGGGCGGTCAGGACGGGGCGCAGGCCGGTGCCCTTCACCCAGTCGAGGACCGGGTCCTGACCGTGGAGGAGATGGAGGTACGTGGTCTCCCAGACGTCCGCCGTGATGCCGGGGGCGGTCAGCGTGTCGAGGTAGGCGGTGGGGGTGAGTACGGCGTCGGCGTGGCGCAGTTCGCCGGCGAGGCGGGTGCGCCAGCGTGGGGAGGCGGCGAGTTCGCGCATCAGTACGTGGCTGGGCTGGTCGAAGTTGCCGGGGACCTGGAAGGCGAAGGTGCCGCCGGGGGTGATCGCGTCCAGCCAGGCGGGGAAGCGGGCGGTGTGGCCGGGGACCCACTGGAGGAGGGCGTTGGAGACGATGAGGTCGTGGGGCTGGGCGGGGGTCCAGGTGGTGGCGTCGGCCTCGGCGAAGTCCAGGTGGGGGCCGGCGTGGGCGCGGGCCCGTTCGAGCATCTGCGGGGAGTTGTCGTAGCCGGTGATGCGGGCTGCCGGCCAGCGGTCGGCGAGCAGGACGGTGACGTTGCCGGCGCCGCAGCCGAGGTCGGCGATCCGAGGTGCGGGGGTGACCGGGAGGTCGGGGATGCGGGCGAGGATGTCGAGGAAGGGGCGGGTGCGGTGGTCTGCGTGGCGCAGGTACTGCTGCGGGTCCCAGGTGGGTGCGGTCATGGGTCCAGGATCACGTCGAAAATATCTTGATGTCAAGACACTTGAATTCAAGAGACTTCATGTCGACAGACCATCTACACTGATCCACATGGAGGACGAGGTCGACCGACTGGTCGCTGCATGGCGCCGAGAGCGCCCCGACCTCGACGTGGAACCACTCGAGGTGCTCAGCCGCGTCTCCCGCCTGGCCCGCCATCTGGACCGGGCCCGCCGGATCGCCTTCTCCGAGCACAATCTGGAGCCCTGGGAGTTCGACGTACTGACGTCGCTGCGTCGCGCGGGCGCCCCCTATCAGCTCTCCCCCGGCCAGCTCCTCACCCAGACACTGGTCACCTCCGGCACGATGACCAACCGCATCGACCGGCTGACCAAGAAGAACCTCGTCGAGCGTCTCCCCGACCCCAGCGACCGCCGCGGCGTGCTCGTCCGGCTCACCGCCGAGGGCCGCGACAAGGCCGACCAGTCGCTGGCCGGACTGCTGGCCCAGGAGCGCACCATCCTGAGCGAGCTCTCCACCCAGCAGCGGGGCGAACTGGCCGGACTGCTACGCCAGTTGACCGCCCCGTTCGACAACATCCCCGGTTAGCGCCGGGCTCGCCGGGCCCGGCTCGGCCGGCCCGACGCCCGCGCGCCGGGCCAGGGCGACCGCGGCCAGGGTGGAGTGCACACCCAGCTTCCCCAGCACGTTCTGCATATGGGTACGGACCGTGTGCGGGGAGAGGAAGAGCCGCTCGGCCACCGCCTTGCGGCCCAGACCCGCCACCATGCAGCGCAGCACCTCGCGTTCGCGCGGGGTCAGCGACTCGACCAGCTGCTCACTCTCGGTGCGGTGCTTGCGCGCCGCCGTCAGCTCCCGCAGCACTCCGGTGAGCAGCGCCGGGGGCAGATGCGTCTCGTCCCGCAGCACGCCCCGGATGACGGTGAGCAGCCGTTGCAGCGAGCAGTCCTTGGCGACCCAGCCCGACGCCCCGGCCTGAAGCGCCTGCGCGGCCCGGACCGGATCGTCCTTCTCGGCCAGCACCACCGTGCGCACGGCCGGCCGGCCCGAACGGACCCCGGCCACCAGGGAGATGCCGTCCACCTGGGCGCTCTCCCCGTCGGCGGGAACCGGTACGGGTGCCCGCCGGCCCCCCGCCGCGCCCAGGATGCCCAGCTCGGCGTCGATCAGCATCACGTCGTAGCCGCGCCCCTCGGCGGCGGCCCGCTCCAGGCACCGTAACGCGGCGGGGCCGCTGCCCGCCGCCGCCACATCCACGTCCGGCTCGGCCGCGAGCGCCGCTGCGAGCGACTCGGCGAAAATACGGTGGTCGTCCACCACGAGAACCCGGATACGAACCACAGGCACCCCCATGCCGCGTCTGTTCCTGGGCCACCCCCGGGCCCACCGAAGGGACCGGCCAGCGCGGGGACGGCACCCGGATCGGTGAATGGACCGCAGTCCCACGGCCGCCGCCGTGTGTCGACTGCTGCCCGCCCCAGGTGCCGTACCCGGCTGTCTCGTACCCCTGAATCAGCACCGGCCCCCACCGGTGCTGTGCATCAGGGTACGACCGGCGGGCCCCGGCGCAAGGTGATTCACAGAACTGACCGGTGTCGGGCGGGTGTTCGGGTGTGACTCGTGTGGTGTGCCGGGGTGGGAGGGGCTCAGCCGGGCGCCCTCGGACAAGGCTGCGGACGCCCTCGGACAGGGCGGCGGACGTCCTCGGACAAGGCGGCGGACGTCCTCAGACGATCCGGCGGGCGCCCGCCGAGGGTACCGCCGGGAAGATCCGCGGGGCCGTGTGGCCCGCCGCGGCGAACGCCTCCAGCACCGACTTGGCGACCGTGTCCGCCTGTTCCTCCGCCACCAGCACGATCGCCGAGCCGCCGAAGCCGCCACCGGTCATCCGCGCGCCGAGCGCCCCGGCCTCGTTCGCCGCCGACACCACCAGGTCCAGCTCCGGGCAGGAGACCCGCAGATCGTCGCGGAGCGAGACGTGCCCGGCGTTCAGGACCGGGCCCGCGGCCCGCACATCGCCCGCGTCGAGCAGCGCGATGACCTGCTCCACCCGCGCGTTGTCGCTGACCACATGGCGTACGTAGCGCACCACGGACTCGTCGACGCCGGCCCCGGTCAGGGTGTCCAGGGCCGCGCCGAGGCCGTCGTAGGGCACCTCGCGCAGCGTCCGTACGCCGAGCGCCGCCGCGCCCGCCTCGCAGCCGGCCCGCCGTTCGGCGTAGGCGCCGTCGCCGAGCGCGTGCTTGACCTGGGTGTCGACCACGAGCAGCCGCAGTCCGTGGGCGGCCAGGTCGAAGGGGATCTGGCGCCGGGTGAGATCGCGGGTGTCGAGGTGGAGGGCGTTGCCCTCGGTGCAGCAGGCGGACGCCATCTGGTCCATGACCCCGCAGGGCACGCCCACGAAGTCGTTCTCGGCGCGCTGGCCGAGAACCGCCAACTCGGGGGCGGAGAGCCCGAGTTCGAAGAGGTCGTTCAGGGCGAGCGCGGTGACGACCTCCAGCGCGGCGGAGGAGGACAGGCCGGCGCCGGTGGGGACCGTGGAGGTGAGCTGGATGTCCGCCCCGGTGACCGGGTGGCCGGCCTCGCGCAGCGCCCAGACGACTCCGGCGGGGTACGCGGCCCAGCCGTGCCCCTGGCGCGGGGCCAGTTCGTCGAGCCGGAGCTGGACGACGCCGCCGGGTACGTCGGTGGAGTGCAGCCGCAGTTCGCCGTCGGTGCGGCGGGCGACGGCCGCGAGTGCGGTGTGCGGCAGCGCGAGCGGCATCACGAAGCCGTCGTTGAAGTCGGTGTACTCGCCGATCAGGTTGACCCGGCCGGGGGCCGCCCAGATCCCTTCGGGCGCGCGGCCGTACAGCTCGGCGAAGGAGGCGGTCAGCTCGGTGCGGGCGGCGGTCGGCCCGGTGTTCTCGGTCATGGGGCGGTGGGCTCCTCTCGGCGGGCGAACGTCCAGGCGTCGGTGACGATTCCGGTCAGGTCGGCGCGGGACGGCGTCCAGCCGAGCCGCTCCCTGGCGGTGGCGGCGGAGGCGACCAGCACGGCGGGGTCACCGGCGCGGCGGGGGGCCGCGGTCTCCGGGACGGGGTGGCCGGTGACCTCGCGGACGGTCTCGATGACCTCGCGCACCGAGAAGCCGTTGCCGTTGCCGAGGTTGCAGATGAGATGCTCGCCCGCGGTGGCCGCGTCCAGCGCCAGCAGGTGGGCCTCGGCCAGGTCGGCGACATGGATGTAGTCGCGGACGCAGGTGCCGTCGGGGGTCGGGTAGTCGTCGCCGTACACGGAGATCGACTCGCGCCGGCCGAGCGCGACCTGGAGGACCAGCGGGATGAGGTGCGACTCGGGGTCGTGCCGCTCCCCGCAACTGCCGTACGCCCCGGCCACGTTGAAGTAGCGCAGCGAGACCGCGGCCAGGCCGTGCGCGGCCGCCTCGCCGGTGATCATGTGGTCGACGGCGAGTTTGGTGGCGCCGTAGGGGTTGGTGGGCGCGGTCGCGTCGGACTCGGTGATGGGGGTGGTGGCCGGTTCGCCGTAGGTGGCGGCGGTGGAGGAGAAGACCAGGGTGCGCACCCCGGCGTCGCGCATCGCGGCGAGCAGTGCGAGGGAGCCGCCGACGTTGTTCACCCAGTACTTCTCCGGGTCCACGACGGACTCGCCGACCTGGGAGTACGCGGCGAAGTGCAGCACCCCGTCGTAGGAGGCGTCCAGCCACTTCGCGGCGTCCTGGATGCGGCCCTCGATGAACTCGGCACCGGCCGGGACGCCCTCCCGGAACCCGGTCGACAGGTCGTCGAGAACGGTGACCGCGTGCCCGGCCTCCAGCAGATGCTGGGCGACCACGCTGCCGACGTATCCCGCGCCGCCCGTGACCAGGTACTTCTTCTGGGGCTTGCTCACTCGCTCGCTACCTCTCGCAGTCGCTGGGCCGCGGCCTCCGGCGGCACATCGTTGATGAACACGTTCATGCCGGATTCGGAACCCGCGAGGAACTTCAGCTTGCCGGAGGTACGTCGAATGGTGAAAAGCTCCAGATGGAGCCCGAAGTCCTCCCGTCCGGGGACCCCGAACGGGGCCTGGTGCCAGGCCGAGATGTACGGGGTCGGCGGCTCGCCGGGGCCGAAGATCCGGTCGAATCGCCTCAAGAGTTCCAGATAGATCTGTGGGAACTCCGTGCGCGCGGCCTCGTCGAGCTCTCGCAGGTCGGGGACGCGGCGGCGGGGGTGGAGATGGACCTCGTACGGCCAGTGCGCGGCGTACGGCACGAAGGCGACCCAGTGCTCGCCGTCGATGACGATCCGGGAGCCGTCCTTCTCCTCGCGGGCCACCACGTCGTCGAAGAGGTTGCCGCCGGTCTCGGCGCGGTGGGCCGCCATCGAGCGGAACATCAGCTCGGTGCGCGGGGTGACGAAGGGGTACGCGTAGATCTGCCCGTGCGGGTGGCCGAGCGTGACGCCGATCTCGGCGCCCCGGTTCTCGAAGCAGAACACCTGCTTGACCTGCGGGAGTCCGGCCAGTTCGGCGGTGCGGTCGGTCCAGGCCGACAGGACCAGGGCGGCCTGCTCCTCGGTGAGGTCGGCGAACGACGCGTCGTGGTCGGAGGTGAAGCAGACGACCTCGCAGCGGCCGGAGTCACCGGCGAGCGAGGGGAAGCGGTTCTCGAAGACGGCGACGTCGTAGTCGGCCTCGGGAATCTCGCTCCGCCGGCCGTCCCGCGAGGGGCAGAGCGGGCACTCGTCGGCCGGCGGGTGGTAGATGCGGCCCTGGCGGTGCGAGGCGATGGCGACGCTGTCGCCGAGGAACGGGTCCCGACGGATCTCGGACGAGGTCGAGACCGGGTCGAGGGGGCGTCGGTCGACGGCGTCGCGGACGATGTCGTCGCGGCTGTCGTAGTAGAGCAGCTCCCGGCCGTCGGCGAGCGTCGTAACCGTCTTCTTCACCAGGTTCCTCTTCACCAGGTTCCTCCAAACATAAACAAACACAATGAACCACAACTCAACAATGACGTCAATGAGTGGCCCACGCAGAGCGCGTGGCCCGTGCGTGGTGTTCGTTATGTCCGGGGGAACGAGCGGCGGCTCAGCTCTTCGGCTGCCCCGGCGGCTCGGTCGGTGCCGCGCGGTCCAGCAGCCCGGTACGGGCCGCGAGCGCCGCGGCCTCCAGCCGGGAGCCGACGCCCAGCTTCATCAGCACCCGCTGCACATGCGTGCGCGCGGTGCTGGGCGCGATCAGCATCCCGGCCGCGATCAGCCGGGTGTCCTCGCCCTCGGCGACCCGCACCAGGACCTCGACCTCGCGCGGGGTGAGCATCTGGAGCAGCCGCTGCCCCTCGTCGTCCGGCGCGGCGGCGGGATTGAGCAGTTCGGCGAAGGCGCCCTGAAGGAGCTGCGGCGCCACCGCCGTCTCTCCGGCGCGCGCCTTGACCATCGCCCGCTCGACGCCTTCCATGCGCTCGTCGTGGCGGACGTATCCCGCGGCCCCCGCCGCGAAGGCGGCCGCGATCCCGCGCGGGCTGGGCACCGGTCCGAGCACCACGACGGCCACCTGCGGGCGCTCGCGCCGGATCCGTACGATCGGGTCGAAGGCGCCGGGTTCGGCCGGCGCCGCGGTGCCGAACAGGCAGACGTCCGGGGCCCTGCTGACCACCAGATCCGCCGCCCCCGACGTCGGTGCGGCGGCCGCGAGGACCCGGTGGCCCCGCAGTTTCAGCGCCGAGGCGAGTGCCTCGGCGAGCAGTCTGTGATCATCGACCACCATGAGCCGCACGCCCATCGAGCACACCCCCGTTGCACCGGCACACCGGGCCCCCCGGCCTTCCTGACCCGGCAAGCTACACGCTTGTTCGACGCCGCGGGCGTCTTACCGGCCAAAAGGAGCCGCAACGACGGATCGGCGCGTGTTCGGGACCGGTTGATGGTGCGCCGTGTCCGACTGGTCGCCGTTGTGATCGGCCTGCCGACCGTTACGGATCACTTCCGGAGGGCCCGTGCGGCCGGCCCGGAACGTGCGCGGGGGTGGTGCCCGTCGCCGGACACCACCCCCGCATGCGTGCGGCCTGCTGTTACGGCTTACGGCCTGCTGAAGCTGACCGCCAGTCGGCGGCTCGCGTCCAGCGAACCGCTCGGCTTGCTGACCATCATGCTGGACAGGAACAGGTGCCCGTCGCTGTAGCGGAACTCGGTGTAGTCCGGCGTGAAGCTGGTCTCCGCGTCCCGGATCGACTCGTCGCTCGGGTTCTCCATCAGCACCGTCTGCTTGAACGTGGCGCCGTCGATGGAGACGACCTGGCCGCCCTTGTCGTACGGGGGAACCCGGTAGGCGATGATGTTGCCGCCGTCCATGCGGATCGGGAACATCGTGTAGCGGTCGCCCGCGTCGGCCCTGTCACTGGTCGGCTTGCCGGTGGTGAGGTCGAAGGAGACGATCTCGTTGGTGTCGCCGTACTCGCCGGTGCCCTCGTGGTCCTCGGTCGGCACGTAGATGCGGTTGTTGCCGACGGCCAGCTGGCTGCAGCTCTCGACCTCGGTGGAGGCGCAGCGCGCGGCGTACTTCTCGCCGTCCGCCGCGATCCGGGTGAGCAGCTTGCCGGTGGAGGAGTCGATCGAGAAGAAGTCCGAGATGCCGCTGCCGTCACCGGCGGTGTCGCCGACATCGGCCGCGACGACCAGCGGCTTGGTGGAGACGATGCTCGCGTACTCGACACCGGGCGGCATCTTGAACGAGGAGATCGGGGACCCGGTGGTGGGGTCCAGTGCCTGGATGACGAGCTGCGGGTCGTCGTACGTACCGCACTTGCGGACCACCGCGAGCGCTTCGCCGCCGCCGTACCCCTTGTCGTAGCAGCCGTCGGTGGTGGCCTTGGGCTTCCAGCGCTCGGCGCCGGTGTTGAGGTCGAAGGCGGCGCCGCCCTCGGTTCCGCCCGCGGCGACCGTGGTGCCGCTGAGCGTGACCTCGTCGAACCTGACCTCCGCGTCACCGCTGGTGGCGGCGGTCACCGACTTGCTCCACAGCAGTTTGCCGGTGGCGAGGTCGAGCCCGCCGACCTGGTTGCACGGCTGGTACTTGGTCGCCTTGGTCGGCTTGCTCTGCTCGAAGGCGATCGCGGTCTTGAAGTCCTTGGACATGTGCCGGGACGCGGCGCAGACCTGGCCCGCCAGCGGGATCGACCAGAGCTTGGTGCCCTTGGCCGGGTCGTAGGCGACGATCTCGTTCAGACCGGTCTTCACGTACGCCTTGTCGGTCAGCCAGGAGCCGTCGACCTTGGTGACGTCGGTGACCTTGGGCAGCGGCAGCTGGAAGGCGACCTTGGACTTGGGGTCCGCGGGGGCCTTCTCCTTGCCGGCGCCGTCGACGGCGTTGCCGCCGCCCTGGCCGCCCTTGCCCTCGGTGGTGGTGCCGCCGGACCGGGACGCCTCGTCCTTCTTGCCGTCGTCACCGCCGGAGGAGTACCAGATGCCGCCGGCCACGATCAGCACCACGGCCACCGAGGCGGCGACGATGATCTGCATCTGGGTGCTGAACTTCTTGCCGCCGTTCCCGTCCTGCTGGGGCAGCTGCGGCTGCTGCATCGGGGTGGTCTGGTAGCCGTACCCCTGCTGCGGCGGCTGGCCGGGCGGCATGCCCTGCGGGAATCCGTAGCCCTGCTGCGGCTGTCCGGGCACCGGCGCCTGCGGGTAGCCGTAGCCGGGCTGCGGCGGCTGGCCCTGCGGGTAGCCGTAACCGGGCTGCGGCGGCTGGGCCTGCGGGTAGCCGTAGCCGGGGCCCGGCTGCTGCGGAGCGCCGGTGGGCGGCTGGCTGTCCGCGGGCGGCGGGGTCGGGGCGCCGAACCCGCCCGCGGGCGGGGTGGCCGGCTGCTTGCCGAACGGGTCGGCGGGCGGCGGCGTCGGGGCACCGAACCCACCGGGCTGGGGGTCCTGCGGAGCGCCGAACCCGCCCTGTGGGGGGTCCTGCGGGGCACCGAATCCGCCCTGGGGCGGATCGTTGGGCGGCTGGGGCGGCTGCGTCATGGCGTACGTACCTCTGGGGAAAGGGAGTCGGTGGGACGGGTCCGGCAGCGGTCGGTCGTGCGCCGACCGCTGCCGGTCATGAGCCGTGGGGCTCCGGCGACGGCCGGTTTCTGCCGTCGAGGGGCCTCGTGAGCCGTCAGTTGCCGAAGGCCATCATGGTCTTCGTCTCCAGCTCTTCCTTGTCGTTCCTGGCGCTGACCCGGCCGCTCGCGATGAACGAACGGCCGCCCGCGTAGAGGACCTTCGAGTTGTAGAAGCCGCGCTCGATCTCGGACGTCGACGCGGGGTGCTGCAGCAGCATCCGCGGGGTGCCGCCGGTCGGTGCGAGGGTGGCGATGCCGCCGCCCTTCTCGTAGGCGGTCTCCACGTAGAGCAGCACATTGCCGCCCTCCATGCGCAGCGGCTTGACCGTGCGGTCGGCCGGGGCGGCGGCCTTCCACCTGGTCTTCCCGGTGTTCAGGCTGAACGCCACGACCTTGTTCGTACGGGCGGTGCCGCTGGAGTCCGGCGCGGTCGCCATGTAGAAGGTGTTGGCGTCGGCGGCGACTCCGGTGCAGCCGTCGAGGGACTTGCCGAAGATGGCGAAGGCGCTGCCGCAGTCCGGTGCGAACTTGTCGCCCTTGTCGCTGGTGATGCCGGTGCGGAGCGTGCCGTTGTTCTTCAGCGCGAGGATGCTCCACTCCTTGTCCTTCTTCAGGGAGACCACCAGCGGGCTGACCGAATAGACCTTGTCGATCTCCCAGCCACGCTTGGGCCGGTACGTCCACCTGGCCCTCCCCGTGTCCGGGTCGAGCTCCTGGATCTGGTGCTGCGGGTTCTTGACGTCGTCGGTGCGGCAGCTGGAGGCGGCGATCAGCTTGGCCCCGCCGGCGAAGGCGAACGGCTGGCAGGTGCCCGACGGCTTGCCGAACAGCTCCTTGCCGTCACTGACCCGGTAGGCGTTGGAGTTTCCGGTACGCCCGACCGTCACGGTGTCGCCGCTGATGGCCAGCGAGATGTCCGACAGAAAGTCCCAGGTGCCGTTCTTCTTGACCGACTTCTTCCACCCGGCCTTGCCGGTGGCGAGGTCGATCATCTGGAGGTCGGCACAGTTCGCCTTGTCGGTGGTGCCGTCCTTGACCCCGATGACGATCTTGCCGTTGGCCGTGGGCTGCGAGGGCGCCGCGCACAGGTCGGCGGGCAGGTCGAGCGTCCACTTCTGCTTGCCGTCGGCCACCGAGTAGCCGGAGACCGAGCGGTACATGCCCCTGACGATGGTGTCGCCGGACACCCAGGGGCCGTACACGTCGGAGCCGTTGCGCGGCAGGTCGATGTCGTTCTTCTGGAGCCAGAGGACCTTCGCCTCGCCGGACTTGCGTCCGGCGTTGAGGTCGTCGTCGCCCTCGCGGCCGTCGCCGTCGCCGTTCCCGTTGCCCTCGTTGATGGAGGGCGAACTGCTCGGCTTCGCGTCCCCGCTCTCCTTCGCGACGGGCTTCTTGTCGTCGTCGCCCCCGCTCGTGGCGACGAAGATGCCGCCGCCGATCACCAGGAGCGCGGCAGCCGCGGCACCGATGATGATCGCGGGCTTGCGCTTGGAGGGGCCGCCGCCGGGACCGCTCGGGGCGGGTGCGCCGGGGTACTGCTGCTGCGGGTAGCCGTAGCCGGGCTGCTGCTGCCCGTACGGCCCCGGCTGCTGGGTGTAGGGGCCCGGCTGCTGGGTGTACGGGCCGGGCTGCTGGGCGTACGGACCCGGCTGCTGGGCGTAGGGGCCCGGCTGCTGGCCCGGCTGCTGGCCCGGCTGCTGCGGGTAGCCGTAGCCGGGGGCCTGGCCCGGCGGCTGGCCGGGGGCCTGCGGATAGCCGTAGCCCGGCTGGGCGGGCGGCGGGGTCTGCGGCGGGCCCTGGGGCGGCTGAGGACTTCCCGGCGGCGGCTCCTGCGGCGCGCCGAAGCCTCCCTGCGGCGGTTGCTGGCTGGGCGGCTGGGTCATCAGCACGTCCCCCTTCGTGCGGTCCGGTGCCCGGTCCGTTCTCCCCCGCGATTCCGTGGAACGCCACGGGGTCGAAACCCCCCGAACTTCCCGGAAAGGAGCGAATCAGGCATGGATCCCGCAGTGTTACGTCAGTCGAGCGGGGCTTCTTTGTACCACCCGCGAGACCCCGGGCACCGGGGCGGTCCACCCCCTGTTCCCAAGGGAGAACCGCCCCGTGATGCCTCCGTTACGCCTGGGTGTCCGTCAGTTGCCGAACATCTCCATCGACTTGGCCCGCTGCTCGTCCCCGTCCTCGACCCCGCTGATGCTCGTACTCATCAGGAGAGAACGGCCGTTTACGTAGGTGACCCGGGGCTCGAAGAGAGAGCGCTCGGTCCGTGCGCCCGCGTCCGGGTGCCGGAGCAGCATCCGCGGGGTGCCACCGGCCGGCGGCAGCGACGCGATGGCGCCGGCCCTGCTCGTCGACGACTCCACGAACACCAGCAGCCGGCCGTCCTCCACCCGCATCGGCATCATGGTCTGCCCGGCCGGGGCGTCGGCCTTCCATTTGACCTGACCGGTGCTCACGTCGAAGGCGACGACCTTGTTGGGGGTGGTGGTGTCGGACTCGCCGAGCTTGGTCGCCAGGTAGACCGTCCGGTCGTCGGTCGCCACTCCGAGGCAGTTGTCGAGGTTCCCGCCGCCGGTGATGAGATCGGTGTCGCACTCCACCCGGTAGTTCTCGGTGCCGCCGACCAGCTGGGAGCGGTAGGTGCCGTCCGCGTTGAGCATGACGATGGCCCAGTCCTGTCCCTTCTTCAGGGAGACGACCAGCGGGCTGACCGAGTAGAACTGCGAGACCTCCCAGCCCTTCTTGACCTTGTACGTCCACCGGACCTTCCCGGTGGCCGGGTCGATCCGCTCCACCAGCTGTTCCTTGTGGTCGTCGGCCGCCGTCTGGCAGCTGGCCGCGGCGATCCCCAGCGGTCCGCTCGCGAAGCCGAACGGCTGGCAGTTTCCCGGCAGTTTCCCGAAGAGCACCTTGCCGTCGCTGACCCGGAAGGCGTCCGTCCTGGTCTTGCGCCCGACGGTCACGGTGTCGCCGTTGATCGCCATCGCGGTGTCGGAGAGCAGGTCCCAGGCGCCCTGCCGCTCGAAGGTCTTGTACCAGCCGGCCTTACCGGTCGTGAGGTCGGCCATCTGGAGTCCGTTGCACTCCGCCTGGCTGCCGCTGCCGCTCTGTACCCCGAAGACGATCTTGCCGTCGGCGGTGGTCTGCGAGGGGGCCCCGCACAGCTTGCCCGGCAGTCGCAGACTCCACTTCTCGGTGCCGTCGGCGACCGAATAGCCGGACACGGTGTGGAACATCGCCTTGACGACGGTGTCGCCGACGAACCAGGGGCCGTACACGCTCTCGCCGTTGCGGGGCAGGTCGACGCCGCCCTCCTGGAGCCATTGGACCTTCGCCTCGCCGGCCTTGCGCTTGGCGTTGATCCCGTCGGCCTCCGCGCGCAGGTCGCCCGGCCCCGGGTCCTTCTCCTTGCCCTTGCCCTTGGACCCTTCGCCGGTGGAGGGACCCGGTGCGGGGTCGGCGCTCGTCTTCGCCGTGGGCTTCTTCCCGTCGCTGCCGCTCGTCGCCAGCCAGACGCCACCGCCCGCCAGCAGCACGACGGCGAGCACAGCACCGATGACCGCTCCCCGCCTGCCCCGGAAGAACCCGCCACCGCCGCTGCCGGCCGCGGGGCCACCGGACTGCGGTGACGACGGCACGCCGTACGGGCCGGGCTGCGTCGGTGCGTTGTACGGACCGGGCTGCGTGGGTGTGTTGTACGGACCGGGCTGGGCGGGCGGCGGCCCGTACGGACCCGGCTGCTGGGCGGGCGGCGGCCCGTACGGACCGGGCGGCTGCGTGCCGTACGGGCCGGCGGCCTGACCCGACGGCTGGGTCGGCGGCTGGGCGGATGGCTGGGCCGGCGGCTGGGCGGATGGCTGGGCGGATGGCTGGGCCGGCGGCTGGACCGGCGGCCCGTACAAGCCGGGCTGTGGTTCGTACGGAGCCCCGAAGCCTCCCTGCGGCGGTTGCTGGCCGGGCGGCTGGGTCATCAGCACGTCCCCCTTCGTGCGGTCCGGTGCCCGGTCCGTTCTCCCCCGCGATTCCGTGGAACGCCACGGGGCCGAAACCCCCGAGCTTCCCGGAAAGGAGCGAATCAGGCATGGATCCCGCGGTGTTACGGCTGTCGAGCGGGGCTTCTTTGTACCACCCGCGTCTTTTCGGCCACCGGTCGGTCAGTCGCCGAAAGAGATCATGGTCTTCATCGCGATCTCCTCCTCGTCGGTGACTCCGCTGACGAAGCCGTGCATGAGCAGGGAGCGCCCGTTCACGTACGCGACCCGGGGAGTGGAGAAGCCACGCTCCACCTCGGCCGCCGACGCCGGATGCCGCAGGACCGGCCGGAGGGTGCCGCCCGTCGGGGCGAGCGACATGATGCCGCCCCCCTTGCCCTTGGTCGCGTCCATGTAGACCAGCACCTTGCCGCCCTCGACCCGCATCGGCATCAGGGGCTGCCCGGCGGGCGCCGGGACCTTCCACTTGGACTTGCCGGTGTCCAGATCGAAGGCAACGACCGCGTTGGTCATGTCGGAGTCGACGTACTTGGGCTTCGTAGCCATGTAGAAGGTGTCCGCGTCGGCCGCGCCCCCGCCCCCCCCCAGGCAGTTGTCGACGTTCTTGCCCCGGGTGAGCACGTCGCCGCCGCACTGCACCGCGTAGTCGTCGGTGCCACCGATCAGCTGGGACCGGTACGTGCCATCGGCGTTGAGCACCATAATGCAACGGTCACACCTGACGCACCGCAGCGATCAGGCGTCCTCGGCCAGTTCCAGCCAGCGCATCTCCAACTCGTCGCGTTCGGCGACCAGTTCGCGGAGCTCGGCGTCGAGCTTCGCCACCTTCTCGAAGTCCGTGGCGTGCTCCGCGATCTGCGCGTGCAGCGTGGTCTCCCGCGTCGACATCTTGTCGAGTTGCCGCTCGACCTTCTGGAGCTCCTTCTTCGCCGCACGGGCGGCCTGCGGGGAGACCGTCGCGGCCGGGGCGGTCTCCTTGGCCGGCGCGGGTGCGGCGGAGGGCGTGGCCGCCTCCTCCATCCGCTGCCTGCGCTCCAGGTACTCGTCGATCCCGCGCGGCAGCATCCGGAGCGTGCGGTCGCCGAGCAGCGCCATCACCCGGTCCGTGGTCCGCTCGATGAAGAACCGGTCGTGGGAGATCACGATCATCGATCCGGGCCAGCCGTCGAGGAGGTCCTCCAGCTGGGTCAGGGTCTCGATGTCGAGGTCGTTGGTGGGCTCGTCGAGGAAGAGGACGTTCGGCTCGTCCATCAGCAGGCGCAGGATCTGGAGCCGGCGCCGCTCACCGCCGGAGAGGTCACCGACCGGAGTCCACTGCTTCTCCTTCGAGAAGCCGAACTGCTCGCAGAGCTGGCCCGCGGTCATCTCACGGCCCTTGCCGAGGTCGACCCGGTCCCGTACCTGCTGGACGGCCTCCAGGACCCGCAGGTTCGGGTTGAGCTCGGCGACCTCCTGGGAGAGGTAGGCCAGCTTGACGGTCTTGCCGACGACGACCTTCCCGGCTGCGGGCTGCGCCTCGCCCTGGGTACGGGCCGCCTCGGCCAGCGCCCGCAGCAGCGAGGTCTTGCCCGCGCCGTTGACCCCGACCAGGCCGATCCGGTCACCGGGGCCGAGCTGCCAGGTGAGGTGGGTGAGCAGCGTCTTGGGGCCCGCCTGGACGGTCACGTCCTCCAGGTCGAAGACGGTCTTGCCGAGCCGGGCGTTGGCGAACTTCATCAGCTCGCTGGTGTCGCGCGGCGGCGGCACATCGGCGATCAGTTCGTTGGCCGCCTCGATGCGGTAGCGGGGCTTGGAGGTGCGGGCGGGGGCGCCGCGGCGCAGCCAGGCCAGCTCCTTGCGCATCAGGTTCTGCCGCTTGGACTCCTCGGTCGCGGCGATCCGCTCCCGCTCGGCCCGCGCGAAGACGTAGTCGCTGTAGCCGCCCTCGTACTCGTGGACGGTGCCCCGCTGGACGTCCCACATGCGGGTGCAGACCTGGTCGAGGAACCAGCGGTCGTGGGTCACGCAGACGAGCGCGGAGCGGCGGGCCCGCAGATGGCCGGCCAGCCAGGAGATGCCCTCGACGTCGAGGTGGTTGGTCGGCTCGTCGAGGACGATCAGGTCCTGTTCGGCGATGAGCAGCTTGGCCAGCGCGATCCGGCGCCGCTCGCCACCGGAGAGCGGGGCGATGACGGTGTCCAGGCCGTGTTCGAAGCCGGGCAGGGCGAGGCCGCCGAAGAGTCCGGTGAGTACGTCGCGGATCTTGGCGCTGCCCGCCCACTCGTGGTCGGCGAGGTCGCCGATCACCTCGTGGCGGATGGTCGCCTGCGGGTCGAGCGAATCGTGCTGGGTGAGGACGCCGAGCCGCAGCCCGCCGTTGTGGGTGACGCGTCCGCTGTCCGCCTCCTCCAGCTTGGCGAGCATCCGGATGAGCGTCGTCTTGCCGTCGCCGTTGCGGCCCACGACCCCGATCCGGTCCCCCTCGGACACCCCGAGGGACACGCCGTCGAGCAGGGCACGGGTGCCGTACACCTTGCTGACCTGCTCGACATTGACCAGATTGACGGCCATTTCACTCCTGCCCCGGGGGATCGATCGGTTTCCCAGGGTACGGGGCCCGAGGGCGGGTTTCCCCGGGCGGCCTTGCCTTGACGCGCTCCGGCCAAACGCGTCGTCCCGTGCCGCTGCCACTACGGCCGCTGAACCGTGGCCCCCGGCGCCGGGGACACCGCGGTCCGCGCGTTGCGGCAGGTGCCGGAGGTGAGCAGTGCCTCGGCGACCTTGTGGGCCGACTCCTCGTCCGCCGCCAGGAACGCGGTGGTCGGTCCGGAGCCCGAGACCAGGGCGGCCAGGGCACCGGCCGCGGTGCCCGCGGCGAGGGTGTCGGCGAGCGAGGGGCGCAGGGAGAGCGCGGCGGGCTGGAGGCCGTTGGAGAGCGCCTCGGCGAGCGCGGTGGCGTCGCCGGTGCGCAGGGCGTCGAGGAGCGCCGGGGAGGCTTCCGGTACGGGGACGTCGGTGCCCGCCGTCAGCCGGTCGAACTCGTCGTAGACGGCCGGGGTGGAGAGCCCGCCGTCGGCGACCGCGAAGACCCAGTGGAAGGCGCCGCCGACCTCGATCGGGGTGAGCCGCTCGCCGCGTCCGGTGCCGAGGGCGGCGCCGCCGACCAGGCTGAACGGGACGTCGCTGCCCAGCTCGGCGCAGATCGCGAGGAGCTCGTCCCGGGTGGCTCCGGTGGACCACAGGGCGTCGCAGGCCAGCAGCGCGGCCGCGCCATCGGCGCTGCCGCCCGCCATGCCTCCGGCGACGGGGATGTCCTTGGCGATGTGGATGTGCACATCGGGTGCGATGCCGTGCCGCTCGGCCAGCGCGATCGCGGCGCGGGCGGCGAGGTTGGTCGCGTCCAGCGGGACCTGGGCGGCGTCCGGGCCGGAGCAGGTGATGCGCAGCCCGTCGGCGGGGGTGACGGTGACCTCGTCGTACAGGCCGACGGCGAGGAAGACATTGGCCAGGTCGTGGAAACCGTCGGGGCGCGGGGCGCCGACCGCGAGCTGGACGTTGACCTTGGCGGGTACGCGGACGGTGATGCTCACTCGCCACTCCCGGCGGGCTCGTTCCCGGCGGCCCCGGAGGGCCGGTTCACGGCGGCCCCGGTGGTCTCCGTGGTCCCGGTGGGCTTGTTCTCGGCGATGGCGGCGAACTCCTCGACGGTCAGCGACTCGCCGCGGGCCTGCGGGGAGATCCCGGCCGCGACCAGGGCCGCCTCGGCGGCGGGTGCGGAGCCGGCCCAGCCGGCCAGGGCGGCCCGCAGGGTCTTGCGGCGCTGGGCGAAGGCCGCGTCGACGACCGCGAAGACCTCGGTCCGGCTCGCGCTCGTCGCGATCGGCTCGGTGCGCCGGACCAGGGAGACCAGGCCGGAGTCGACGTTCGGGGCGGGCCAGAAGACGTTGCGGCCGATGGAGCCGGCCCGCTTGACGTCCGCGTACCAGTTGGCCTTCACCGACGGCACGCCGTAGACCTTGTTGCCCGGCCGTGCGGCCAGCCGGTCGGCGACCTCGGCCTGGACCATGACGAGGGTGCGCTCGATGGACGGGAAGCGCTCCAGCATCGTCAGCAGGACCGGCACGGCGACGTTGTACGGAAGGTTCGCGACCAGCGCGGTCGGCGCCGGTCCGGGCAGCTCCCGGACCAGCATCGCGTCGGAGTGCACCAGGGCGAACCGGTCGGCCCGCCCCGGCATCCGGGCGGCGACGGTGGCCGGCAGCGCGCCCGCCAGCACGTCGTCGATCTCGACGGCGACGACCCGGTCCGCCGCCTCCAGCAGCGCCAGGGTCAGCGAGCCGAGCCCCGGGCCGACCTCGACGACGACGTCGTCCGGCCGGACCTCCGCCGTCCGTACGATCCGGCGGACCGTATTGGCGTCGATGACGAAGTTCTGGCCGCGCTGCTTGGTCGGGCGTACGCCCAGCTCGGCGGCCAGCTCGCGGATGTCTGCGGGGCCCAGGAGGGCGTCGGGCTCAGTGGTGCTCACCCGGTAAGCCTACGGCGGCGGCCGCCGCGGTCAGTAGTCGAAGGCCCTGGCGGTGTTGTCGAAGACGGCCGAGGCCAGGGTGTCCTCGTCCAGGCCCTTCACCGCCGCCATGGCCCGCAGGGTGACCGGGACGAGGTAGGGCGCGTTGGGCCGCCCCCGGTACGGGGCGGGGGTCAGGAACGGGGCGTCCGTCTCGACCAGCACCAGTTCCGTCGGGGCCACGGCCAGGGCGTCCCGCAGCGGCTGGGCGTTCTTGAAGGTGACGTTGCCCGCGAAGGACATGAAGTACCCGGCGTCCGCGCAGATCCGGGCCATGTCGGCGTCGCCGGAGTAGCAGTGGAACACGGTCCGTTCCGGGGCGCCCGCGTCGGCGAGGATCCGCAGCACGTCCGTGTGCGCCTCGCGGTCGTGGATGACCAGCGCCTTGCCGTGCCGTTTGGCGATCTCGATGTGGGCCCGGAAGGACTCCTCCTGGGCGGCCATGCCCTCGGGGCCGGTACGGAAGTGGTCCAGTCCGGTCTCGCCGACACCGCGTACGTGGTCGAGTGCGGCCAGCGCGTCGATCTCCGCGAGGGCCTCGTGCAGCGCCGCCTGCCCGCCGCCCTCCCGCGCGCCCTGGCGCGACCAGCCGTCGGGGTCGCCGTGCACGATGCGCGGCGCCTCGTTGGGGTGCAGGGCGACCGCCGCGTGCACGTTCGGGTGCGCGGCGGCCGTCTCGGCGGCCCACCGGGAACCGGCCACGTCGCATCCCACCTGGACCACGGTGGTCACATTGACCGCGGCGGCCCTGGCCAGGCCCTCCTCGACGGTCGCGTCCTGCATGTCCAGGTGGGTGTGCGAATCGGCGACCGGTACCCGGAGGGGTTCGGGCAGCGGCGGGGCTTCGGTACGGCTCATGACGACGATCGTACGAGGACCCACCGGGGTGCCCGGCCCGTGGGGAGCCGGGGTGCTACCTCCGGTGGAAGGGGTGCAGCAGGTCGGACAGGTGCCAGTGGTGTCCCGCCCCCGAGGCGGTCACCGCCTCGCCCTCCCGGGCGCCGTTCCCGTCGATCGCCGGCCGCGCGGACTTGGGGTTGTGGAGCAGCTGCTGGACGGTCGAGACCCGGCCGGCCCGCATGATCCGGACCACATGTCCGCCGCAGTTCGTGCAAGTGGGCCGGGAAAGGGGTGAGGGCACCCGCTCCCCGTCCGCCTTGTAGATGACGAATGCGTTGTTGGAGCCGTCGACGTGGTGCTCTATTTCGAAGGCCTGTTCCCAGCCGTGTCCACACCTCATGCAGGCGAATGCGTACGCCTCGTGCGCGGTGGTTTCTGCGATCTCGCTCATGCCCGCTCCTTTGTCCGCCGGACAGGCACTCCGGACAAACGTTCCGGAGAATGCGTCCCTGACCAGTGGACGCCCTTACCGGCAGGAGCGCATCGGACCCTGTCGACTGTTGGAGCGCTTTTGGCCATCTCGTGGCAGAAAAGCCCGGTGCGCGGCTCTCGCTTTGCTTTTCACGATGGTTCTTTGCCCTTCGCGGGGGCGGTCCGCTCCGCGTTCTTTGCCGCGACGACCGCGTCGAACACTTCGCGCTTGGGCAGCCCCGCGTCCGCGGCGACCGCGGCGATGGCCTCCTTGCGCCGCTCCCCCGCCTCCTCGCGCACCCGCACCCTGCGTACCAGCTCCTCCGCGTCCAGTTCCTCGGGTCCGGAGTCGGCCGCGCCCTCGACGACGACGGTGATCTCGCCGCGTACGCCCTCGGCCGCCCAGGCCGCCAGTTCGCCCAGCGGGCCGCGCTTCACTTCCTCGTACGTCTTGGTCAGCTCCCGGCACACGGCCGCCCGGCGGTCGGCGCCGAACGCCTCGGCCATCGCGGCGAGGGTGTCGTCGAGGCGGTGCGGGGCCTCGAAGAAGACCATGGTGCGACGCTCGTCGGCGACCTCGCGGAGCCGGCCGAGCCGTTCGCCCGCCTTGCGCGGCAGGAAGCCCTCGAAGCAGAAGCGGTCGACGGGCAGCGCGGACAGGGCGAGCGCGGTGAGCACGGCGGACGGGCCGGGCACCGCGGTGACCTTGATGCCCTTCTCCACGGCGGCGGCCACCAGCCGGTAGCCGGGGTCCGAGACGGACGGCATCCCGGCGTCCGTGACCAGCAGCACGCGGGCGCCGCCGGTCAGTGCCTCGACGAGTTCGGGCGTACGGGCCGACTCGTTGCCCTCGAAGTAGGAGACGACCCGCCCCGTGGTGTGGATGCCGAGCGCCTGGGTGAGGCGGCGCAGCCTGCGGGTGTCCTCGGCGGCGACGACGTCCGCCGTCTCCAGCTCGGCGGCGAGCCGCGGCGGGGCGTCCGCCACATCGCCGATGGGGGTTCCTGCGAGTACCAGCGTTCCAGTCGTTCCAGTCACAGGAGCCATCCTCCCAGCACGGGCGACAGCGCTCGCACAGATGCGTTCCCTACGATGGCGCGGTGACGAGTACTGCGCCCGAAGCCCGACAGGGCCAAGACGCCGGGGAACCGCACGGCGAAGATCCGGCCTCCTGGCAGCAGCGGCTGCGCCGCTTCGGCCATTCGCCCCGGCCCGGGATCGGGCTGCGCGAGCGGCTTGTCCCGCCGTACGCCAGGCCCGGTGTCCAGTTGTGGGCGGTGCTCGGGATCTCCCCGCCGATGGCCGAGCGCCTGGTGCGATGGTCGGCGTGGGGCGGCCCGCTGCTGGTGGCGCTGGTCGCGGGGGTGCTGCGGTTCTGGAATCTGGGCAGCCCGCACGCGCTGATATTCGACGAGACGTACTACGCCAAGGACTCCTGGGCCCTGATCAACCAGGGGTACGAGGGCGACTGGCCCAAGGACATCGACAAGCTGATCCTCGCGGACCCGTCGAAGGTGGACGTCCCGGTGGACCCGGGCTACGTGGTGCACCCGCCGGTCGGCAAATGGGTCATCGGGCTCGGTGAGCATCTCTTCGGGTTCACGCCGTTCGGCTGGCGGTTCATGGTGGCGGTGCTCGGCACGCTGTCGGTGCTGATGCTGTGCCGGATCGGCCGCCGGCTGTTCCGCTCGACGTTCCTGGGCTGTCTGGCGGGCACCCTGCTCGCGGTGGACGGTCTGCATTTCGTGATGAGCCGCACCGCGCTGCTCGACCTGGTACTGATGTTCTTTGTGCTGGCGGCGTTCGGTGCGCTGCTGATCGACCGTGACTGGGCCCGGCGCAGGCTCGCCGCGGCGCTGCCGGTCGACGAGGGAGGGGTGCTGCGCCCCGACGCGGGGGTCGCGGAGACTCTGCGGCTCGGCTGGCGGCCCTGGCGGATCACCGCGGGCCTGATGCTCGGGCTGGCCTTCGCCACGAAGTGGAACGGCCTGTACATCATGGTCGGCTTCGGCCTGATGACGGTGCTGTGGGACGTCGGCGCGCGCCGGACCGCGGGGGCGGTCCGCCCGTACCTGGCGGTGCTGAAGCGGGATCTGGTGCCGGCGTTCGTCTCGACGGTCCCGGTCGCGATCCTCACGTACCTCGCCTCCTGGACCGGCTGGATCGTCACCGGCAAGGGCTACTACCGGAACTGGGCGCAGACCGACGGCCGGGGCGGCGACTGGACCTGGCTGCCGGACTGGCTGCGCAGCCTGTGGCACTACGAGTACCAGGTCTACGAATTCCACGTGAACCTGACGTCCGGCCACACCTACCAGTCCAATCCGTGGAGCTGGATCGTGCTGGGCCGGCCGGTCTCGTACTTCTGGGAGGAGGAGGGCTGCGCGGCGTCGGCGACCGGCAAGTGCTCGCGCGAGGTGCTGGCCATCGGAACACCGCTGCTGTGGTGGGCGGCGTGCTTCGCCCTGGTGTACGTGCTGTGGCGGTGGTTCTTCCGGCGCGACTGGCGGGCGGGTGCGATCGTCTGCGGCGTGGCGGCGGGCTGGCTGCCCTGGTTCTTCTACCAGGAGCGGACGATCTTCCTCTTCTACGCGGTCGTGTTCGTGCCGTTCCTGTGTCTGGCGGTGACGATGATGATCGGCGCGATGCTGGGCCCGGCGGCCGGGACGGGAACCAGGCAGGAACTGGGCCTGAGTCCCGGCGATCCGACGGGCGAGCGGCGGCGGACACTGGGCGCGATCGGGGCGGGCGTCCTGGTCCTGCTGATCATCTGGAACTTCATCTACTTCTGGCCGATCTACACGGGCACGCCGATTCCGGACGGGTCGTGGCGCGAGCGGATGTGGCTGGACACCTGGATCTAGCCGGGCAGGAACGCCGAGGGGCCGCGGTCGACCGCGGCCCCTCGGCGGTTCACCGGACACCCGTCCTCGGGTACGACCGGCACGCCCGGACCGCACGTATCGCGTTCCGATAACAACCGTCCCCGCCTTCACCACCGTCCCGTAGGGTGCCGAGCAGCATCCCCTTGAACACGTTCAAGGGGGACTCCTGGGGAGGGGGACTGCAGCAATGCGCAGTGGAGCGAAGGTTGCGATAGTCGGCGGAGTGTTCGCGGTCGTGGTCGGCGGCGTCGGATACGGGGCGTACAACGTCCTGGACGGGCTGAACGGCGGGGGCGGCGGCGGTACGGACAGCAAGTCGGCGTCCGCCGAGGTGAAGACGGGCCCGGTCACCAAGGCGGAGATCGACGACGCGTCGAAGAAGTTCCTCGAGGCCTGGGCGGACGGCGACGCGGACACCGCGTCCCAGCTCACCAACAACGCGGCCGAGGCCGGACCGGCCCTCACCGGCTACCGCGAGACCGCCCATGTCAGCGAGGCGGTGATCACTCCGGGCCCGGCGGTCGGCGCGAAGGTGCCGTACACGGTGAAGGCGACCGTCTCCTTCGGGGGGAAGTCCAAGCCCTGGTCGTACTCCTCGGAGCTGACCGTGGTGCGCGGACTGACCACCGGCAGGCCGCTGGTGGACTGGGCCCCCGCCGTGATCCACCCGGACCTGACGGACGGCGCGTCGCTCCGGACGGGTGCGGCGTCCACCCCGTCGATCGACGCCGTCGACCACAACGGCAGGCCGCTCACCAAGGAGAAGTACCCCTCGCTGGGCACGATCCTGGACGCACTGCGCGCGAAGTACGGCGAGAAGGCCGGCGGCATCGCGGGCATCGAGACCGTGATCGAGAACGCGGACTCGAAGAGCCCCGACAAGACCTTGCTGACCCTCACCAAGGGCAGGCCGGGCAAGCTGCGGACCACCCTGGACGCCAACGCCCAGGCGGCGGCCGAGACGGCCGTCAAGAAGTTCAGCCAGGCCTCCGTCGTCGCGGTCCAGCCGTCCACGGGCGCGATCCGCGCGGTCGCCAACAACCCGGCCACCGGGTTCAACGCGGCGATGCAGGGCAAGCAGGCGCCCGGCTCGACGATGAAGATCGTGACCGCCGCGATGCTCATCGAGAAGGGCCTCGCCTCCGCCGACCAGAAGATCGAGTGCCCGCCGACCGCGACGTACTACGGCCGCACCTTCAAGAACCTGGACGACTTCTCGATCCCCAGCGGCACCCTGACGACCAGTTTCGCCCGGTCCTGCAACACGGCCTTCATCAAGCTGATCGACGACACGAAGGACGACGCGGCGCTGGCCAAGGAAGCCCGTGATGTCTTCGGGATCGGCCTGAACTGGCAGACCGGCGTCGTGTCCTACGACGGCAGCGTGCCCGAGGAGACCCAGGGCGAGGCGGCCGCCCAGTACATCGGCCAGGGCACGGTCCAGATGAACGCCCTCAACATGGCGTCCATCACCGCCACCGCGCGCACCGGCACCTTCCGCCAGCCGGTCGTCGTGGTCCGCGAACTGGACAACCGGCCGATCGCCACCGCCGCCCGCTCGCTGCCCCCGTACGTCTCCCAGCAGGTCACCAACATGATGCGCCAGACCGCGAGTTGGGGCACCGGCAAGGCCGCGATGGCCTCGGTCGGCGGCGACAAGGGCGCCAAGACGGGCTCGGCGGAGGTGGACGGCCAGGCCACCTCCAACAGCTGGTTCGCCGGCTTCAGCAACGACCTGGCCGCGGCCGCGGTCGTCCAGTCCGGCGGCCACGGCGGCGACGCGGCGGGCCCGGTGGTCGCGGCGGTGCTGCGCGCGGGATCCTGACGCGGACGGGCCGCCCCGCGGGCAGGCGGTCCTGACACGGACGGGCCGCCCCGCGGGCGGGATCCCGACGCGGGCGGGCGGTCCTGCCCTCGGGGGCGGGTCCGACGCGTGGAACACCGTCGTGTGCTCCGGCCCGACTTCGCTAGCGTGCGGGGCATGAGTACTTCCGATGCCACCGCCGCCGCCGAAGCCCATCCCCGATTCGCCGAGGCCCTGCGGGAGCTGGGGCTCGATGTCGAGGTCCGGCGGTTCCCCGAGGCCACCCGCACCGCCGCCGAGGCCGCCGCCGCGATCGGCTGCGAGCTCAGCGAGATCGTCAAGTCACTGATCTTCGAGGCCGACGGTGTCCCGGTGCTGGTCCTGATGGACGGTTCCTCGCGCGTCGACGTGGAGCGGGTGCGTGCGGAGCTGGACGCCGGGAAGGTCAAGCGGGCCGGGGCCGAACTGGTGCGGGAGACGACCGGTTACGCGATCGGCGGCGTGCCGCCCTTCGGGCACCGTACGAAGACCCGGGTGCTGGCCGACCGGGGGCTGCTGGACCACGACGTGGTGTGGGCGGCGGCGGGCACCCCGCACACCGTCTTCCCGCTCGACCCCAAGTCGTTGATCGGGCACGCCGGCGGAACCGTGGTGGATGTGCGCGAGCAGTCGAAGTGACACCGCTGGTCGCCCTCGCGGTCCTGATCGCGGCCGTCACGCACGCCAGTTGGAACGCGATCGCGCACGCGATCAGGGACCAGCTCGTCTCCTTCACCCTGATCTCCGGCGGCGGTCTGCTGATCGGCGCGGCGACCGCCTGCTTCGCCCCGCTCCCGGCCGCCGGGGCCTGGCCGTACCTTCTGGTCTCGGCGGGGCTCCATGTGGCGTACATGCTGCTGCTGATGCGTTCGTTCACTCTGGGCGACTTCGGGCAGATGTATCCGATCGCCCGGGGCACGGCGCCGCTGGTGGTGACGGTCCTCGCCGCGGTCTTCGTCGGCGAGCACCCGGACGGCTGGGCCACGGCCGGGGTCGCGGTGGCCTCGGCGGGGCTGGTCGGGCTCGCCCTCTGGGGCATCCGGGGCTCCGGCCGGCGCCCGGACCGGCCGGCGCTGCTGGCCGCCCTCGCGACCGGGCTGGCCATCGCCGGGTACACCACGGTGGACGGTGTCGGTGTGCGCGCCTCCGGCACCCCGCTCGGCTACATCGCCTGGCTGATGATCCTGGAGGGCCTGGCCATCCCGGCCTACGCGCTGTACCGGCGCCGCGCCGGACTCCTGCCCGCCCTGCGCCCGTTCGCCGTACGCGGACTGCTGGGCGCGGCCCTGTCGGTGACGGCGTACGGCCTCGTCCTGTGGGCCCAGACCCGGGCGGCGCTGGCCCCGATCGCGGCCCTGCGCGAGTCGTCCATCATCGTCGGCGCGGCCATCGGAACGGTCCTCTTCAAGGAACGCTTCGGTGCGCCGCGCATCGCGGCGGCGGGGCTGATGGTCGTCGGCATCGGGCTGATGCTGCACACGGGGTAGAGGAACGTGACACATCGCGGGTCGATCGTCACGTTTCAATCGGGGTGTACGGAGAGGACGTACGTGCAGTCGGTGTCGGGGACGACGACGAGCTGCGGGTTGCCGCTCCTGATGTGGGCCCGGGCCCCGCGCCGGCCCTGCCGGTCCTCGTAACGGGCACGGGGCTCGGCGGAGGCGGTCCGACCTGGACCGCCCCCGCACCGCCCCGCCGTGCCACGCCGTGCGACGCATGGCGGGGCGGGAGCTCAGCCCACCGGGACCGACGCCGGGCGGGCCGCCGGTTCCTCGGCGGCCGGAGCCGCCGGGGCCACCGGCCTGGCCGCCGGGCGCAGGAGCACGGCGCAGGCGACGGCGGCCAGCAGGGCGAGTGAGGCCGAGACGGTGAGGCACAGCCGCATGCCGTCGAGGAAGGAGTCGCCCAGGGCGGTCAGGGCCGGTCCGGTGGCGGCGTCCAGGTCGAGCCCGGCCACGGCGCCGAGTCCCTGCTCGCGGGCGGTGTCGAGGACGCGGGCACTCGCCTCGGCGGGCACCCCCGCGTCGGTGAGGCGGCCGGGCAGCGCGTCCAGGGCCCGGGTGGTCAGCAGGGCGCCGAGCACGGCGGGGCCGAGGGCACCACCGACCTGGCGGAAGGCGTTGTTCCCGGCGGCGGCCATCCCGGCCAGGTGGTGCGGGACGGAGGACACCGCGGAGGCGGTCATCGGGGTGAGTACGGCGCCCATGCCGACGCCCAGCAGGGCCAGCCGCCAGACGATCGAGCCGTAGGAGGTGTGGGCGTCGACGCCGGTCAGCGAGAGCATCGCGCCCGCCGCGAGGACCAGGCCCGTGGTGATCAGGACCCGGGCGGAGACCCGGTGCATCAGGCGTCCGATGGGCGCGCCGACGACAAGGGCCACCCCGGACACCATCACCATCCGCAGCGCCGCCTCGATCGTGGTCAGGTGCTGGACCATGCCGAAGTAGAGGCTCAGCACGAAGAAGAAGCCGATCAGCCCGAGGAAGCTGATCATGGCGACCAGGGCGGTGGCGGTGAAGGCCGGGCTGCGGAACAGCGCCAGGTCGAGCATCGGGCTCGCGCTGCGGCGCTCCACGACGACGAACGCCGCGGCGGCGACCGCGCCGAGCACCAGGGCCGTCACCACGGCGGGCTCGCCGAAGCCGTCCGCGCCGCCCTCGATGACGCCGTAGACGGCCGCGGTGACCGCGACGGCCGCGGTGATCTGTCCGGGCCAGTCGAGCCGGCGGCCGTGCGGGGCACGCGAGTCGGGCAGCAGGAACGCCGCGACGACCAGCACGATCAGGGAGACCGGCACGGGCAGGAGGAAGATCCAGCGCCACGCGACGTGCTCCAGCAGCACGCCCGCTATCAGCGGGCCCACCGCGAGCGAGGCCATCAGGGACATCGCCCACAGGCCGATGAACCTGCCGCGCTCCCGGTGGTCGGGGACCGCGTGGCTGATCAGGGCCAGCGTCGTCGGCAGCAGCGCCGCCGCCCCCAGCCCGGAGGCGGCCTGCCCGGCCCACAGGGCGTGCACCGAGTCCGAGAACAGCGAGATCGCCGCGCCCAGCGCGCAGAGGGCCATGCCCGCCTGGAAGACCCGCTTGCGGCCGTGGACGTCGCCCCACACCCCGGTGGTCAGGATCAGCGCGGCCATCGGCAGCACGAAGGCGTCCGAGACCCAGGACAGCTGGGACGTGGAGGCGCCCAGGGCCCGCTGGATGGCCGGCAGGCTCACCGACACGGTGGTCACGGGGAGGTAGGCGACGAAGACGCCCAGGCAGGCCATGACGAGCGTGACGCCCCGCCCTGATCTGTCCTGTGTCGTTGCGGAATTCACGAAGAGGTTTCCTTCTGCTGCGGGGTGGGTGCCACGTGGGCACCGGCTGCGATGTGAGCACCGCCGTCCGGCGGGCGCCCGCTCACGGGAGCACCGGCGTACCGCCGCGTTCCGCGCGGTCCGCCGATCAACCGCAGAGCCGCCGTCCAGCTTCGCCCCGACCGTCGAATAATCCCCAAGCGATCCCGGCGAACGTCACAGAACCTCCGATTACGGAGCTACTCATGTGACCATTCATCCATGCCTGACGACCTGGACCGCAAAATCATCCATGGACTGAACTGCTCGCCGCGGGTCTCCTTCCGCCGCCTCAGCCAGGTCGTCGGGGTGTCCGAGCAGACCGTGGCCCGCCGCTACGACGCCCTGCGCCGCAGCGGCGTGGTCCGCGTCGTCGGGCTGAGCAGCCCGGCCGCCCACGGCCGGTCCGAGTGGATCGCGCGGCTGCGCTGCCGCCCGGACGCCGTGGGGCCCCTCGCGGAATCCCTGGCCCGCAGGCCGGAGGTCGCGTACACCAGCATCGCGTCCGGCGGTTCGGAGATCATCTGCATCATCCGTTCGCCCGCCGGGACCGCCCGCGACGACGTGCTGCTGCGGCAGCTTCCCCGGGCCGCGTCGGTCCTGGACCTGAACGTCGACCTGCTCGTGCACGGCTTCGGCTCCCCGGACACGGCCGGCTGGACCGGGCGGGAGGGCTCGCTCACCGACGAGCAGGTGCGGATGCTGACCGCGGAGCTCCCCACCCCGGCCGGGCCCCCGCTCACCCCGACCGAGGAGGACCGCCCGCTCCTCGAAGCGCTGGCGGAGGACGGCCGCGCCTCCCACACCCGCCTCGCGGAAGCCACCGGCTGGTCCAAGCCGCGTGTGGCCCGCCGGCTGGAGGCCCTGGAGGGCAGCGGCTCGCTGGTCTTCGACATCGACGCCGTGCCCGAACGCCTCGGCTACGAGCTCAACGCCACCCTCTGGCTCCAGGTCGACCTGCCCCGGCTCCAGGAGATCGGCGAGGAGATCAGCAGGCACGACGAGTGCGCCTTCGCCGCGGCCATCAGCGGCAAGCACAACATCATGGCCGTGGTCATCTGCAAGGACACCCCGGACTTCTACCGCTACCTCAGCGGCCGCTTCGCCCGTACCGAAGGCATCAGGGGTTACGAGATCAGTGTGCGGGTGCGTCGCCTCAAGCAGGCCGCCTCCCTCATCCTCAACGGGCGGCTCATCCACCCCGCGCTAGCCTGACCCGGGCGCGGGGCGGGCCGTGTCCGCCTCGGTCAGGGCCCCGCGACCGTCTGCTTGAACCCGTAGTTGGTCGCCGTCAGCCCGCCGTCCACGCGCAGTGTCGTCCCCGTGATCCACGCCGCGTCGCGGGAGGCGAGGAAGGCGACGGCGGAGGCGATGTCCTCCGGCTCGCCGACCCTGCCGAGCGGGTAGAGGCCGCTCACCCGGGCCAGTTCGGCGTCGCGGCCCGCCCAGGCGGCGGTGCGGATCGTGCCGGGGGCGACCAGGTTGACGCGCACGCCGCGCGGTCCGGCGTGGCCCGCGAGGGTACGGGTCAGGCTTGCCAGGCCCGCCTTGGCCGCGCTGTAGCCGTGGTTGCCGAAGTCCTGCTCGCCGTTGACCGAGCCGATGTTGACGATCGCGCCCCGGCCGGAGGCCACCAGGTGCGGGAGGGCCGCCCGCGCGCAGCGGTAGGGGCCGGTGAGGGTGATGTCCAGGTCGCGCTGCCAGGCCTCGTCGGGCTCGTCCTCGAAGAGCGGGACGTCCCTGGTGCAGGAGTACGCGTTGTTGACCAGCACGTCCAGGGAGCCGAAGGCGGCGACCGCGTGGGCCACCGCCGCCTCGACGGCCGCCCGGTCGGCCACGTCGCAGGGCAGCGACTCGGCGGTGCCGCCCGTCTCGCGTATCGCGGCGGCGGTGCGTTCCGCGCGGTCGCCGTCCAGGTCGGTGACCAGGACCCGGGCGCCCTCCGAGGCCAGTCGGCGGGCCGTGGCCGCGCCGATTCCCTGGCCCGCTCCGGTGATGAGTACGCCGTGGCCGTCGAATCGCCGGCCGGTGGAGTGTGGAGTAGTCATGGCGCCGACCGTACTGCCCTGATCAGGGCCTGGGCACGGGGATCGGCGGTTACTCCCTTCTGCAGACCGTTCGTCACATATCCGAAGGCGATGCCGGATTCGGGGTCGGCGAACCCGAGGGAGCCGCCCCGGCCGGGGTGGCCGAACGAGCCGGGGGCGAGCAGCGGGGCCGCCGGGCCGTGGAGCATGTGGCCGAGGCCGAAGCGGGTGTTGACGACCAGGACCCGGTCGGGGCCCGCCGACTCCTCGGTGCGGGCCAGGGTGAGGGTGGCCGGGGCGAACAGGCGGTGGCCGTCGACCGGGCCGATCATCGCGGCGTAGCAGCGGGCCAGCGCGCGGGCGGTGGCGATGCCGTTGGAGGCGGGGAGTTCGGCCGCCCGGTAGCCGGGGTCGTTCTCGTCGGGGAGCGGGTCGATGGCGCCGAAGGCGCGGCGGGTGAGGGACTGCGGGTCGCGGTAGGCCTCGCTGACGGAGCGTTTGGGGCGCAGCCGCAGGACGCCGCCGTTGCCGCCGCCCGCGGCGGGCGGTTCGACCGGGCCGATCCGGCCCACCCGGTGCGCCTCGTCCGCCGGGAGGCCGAACCAGAAGTCCAGGCCGAGCGGGCGGGCGATCTCCTCGGCGATCCAGCGGCCGACGGTGCGGCCGGTGACCCGGCGCACCAGTTCGCCGATGAGCCAGCTGTAGGTCTGGGCGTGGTAGCCGTGGTCGGTGCCGGGTTCCCACTGGGGGCGCTGGGCGGCGACGGCCTGCGGGCCGGAGATCCCGTCGGCCGCCTCCGAGGGGGTCAGCGGGCAGTCGAGCGCGGGGATGCCGGCCCGGTGGGAGAGGAGGTGGCGGACGAGTACGCGTTCCTTGCCGGCCGCCTTGAACTCCGGCCAGTACGTGCCGACCGGGGCGTCCAGGTCGAGCTGGCCGCGCTGGTGCAGCAGCAGCGGTACGGCGGCGGCGATGCCCTTGCCCGCCGAGCGGACGATCTGCACGGTGTCCACGGCCCAGGGTTCGACGCCGTCGACGTCTCTCGTACCGGCCCAGAGGTCGACGACCTTGTGTCCGTCCCGGTAGACCGTGACGGCCGCGCCGCGTTCGCCGCGCTGCTCGAAGTTACGGATGAAAGCATCCCTGACCGGTTCGAATCCGGCCGCCACCGTGCCGCGTACGTCCACGTCTGCTGCTGCGCTCCCGCTCATCCCCCCATGGTGCATCCCGGCGCGGGCGGCAGGCGTGGCAGGTCACCTCATGTTCACAGTCACGGAACGCGGGTCGAAGCCGAAGGGCAGCTCCAGGCGGTGTTCCCGCATCAGCTTCTCGTCGCAGAGCAGGTCCTGGGTGCGGTCGTCGGCGGCGATGACGCCCTCGCTGAGGATCACCGCGCGGGGGCAGAGCTCCAGTGCGTACGGCAGGTCGTGCGTGACCATGAGCACGGTGACGTCCAGGGACCGCAGGATGTCGGCGAGTTCGCGCCGCGAGGCCGGGTCCAGGTTGGAGGAGGGCTCGTCCAGGACGAGGATCTCCGGCCGCATGGCCAGGACGGTGGCGACGGCGACGCGGCGGCGCTGGCCGAAGGAGAGGTGGTGCGGCGGGCGGTTCGCGTACTCCGCCATGCCGACCTGTTCCAGCGCCTCGGTGACGCGTGCCTCCAGCTCGGCGCCGCGCAGCCCGGAGGCCGCCGGGCCGAAGGCGACGTCCTCACGGACGGTGGGCATGAAGAGCTGGTCGTCGGGGTCCTGGAAGACGATGCCGACGCGGCGGCGGATCTCGGCGAGGTTGCGCTTGTCGACCGGGAGGCCGGCGACCCGGACGGTGCCCGCCCCGGCGTCGAGGATGCCGTTGAGGTGCAGGACGAGGGTGGTCTTGCCGGCGCCGTTGGGGCCGAGCAGGGCGACGCGTTCGCCCCGGGCGACCATGAGGTCCACCCCGAAGAGCGCCTGGTGGCCGTCGGGGTAGGCGTAGGCGAGGCCGCTGACTTCCAGGGACGGGGGCGAGGCGGGGGCGGTGGGCAGGCTCATAGGGTCCATCCCAGCAGACAGACGGCGAGGGCGAGGACGGGGAGTGCCGCAGCGTACGCCCACTGGGTCCGGGAGGCGGTCACCTCGTCGATGACCGGCATGGATCCGGCGTAGCCGCGGCTGACCATGGCGAGGTGGACGCGTTCGCCGCGCTCGTAGGACCGGATGAACAGGGCACCCGCCGATTTGGCCAGGACACCCCACTGCCGTACGCCGCGCGCCTCGAAGCCCCGGGAGCGGCGGGCGATCGACATCCGGCGCATCTCGTCGGTGATCACGTCGCCGTACCGGATCATGAAGGAGGCGATCTGGACGAGCAGCGGCGGCAGCTTGAGCCGCTGGAGGCCGAGCAGCAGCGAGCGCAGTTCGGTGGTGGAGGCCAGGAGCACGGACGCGGCGACGCCGAGGGTGCCCTTGGCGAGGACGTTCCAGGCGCCCCAGAGGCCGGGGACGCTGACGGAGAGGCCGAGTACGTGGGTCTGCTCGCCGGGCACCACGAACGGCATGAGCAGCGCGAACGCGACGAACGGCACCTCGATGAGCAGCCGCTTGAGCAGGAAGCCCGCCGGGACGCGGGCCAGCGCGGTGACCGCGCCGAGCAGCGCCGCGTACAGCGCGAACGCCCACATCGACTCGCGGGGCGTCGAGACGACGACCACGACGAAGCAGAAGGCGGCGGCGATCTTGCAGTGCGGCGGCAGGTCGTGGATCGGCGAGTGGCCGTGCCGGTAGAGCCTGTGCGCGTGCCCGGCGGCACCCGGGTACGGGGCCTGCCGGGGCCGGGGGCGTGGGTGGTTGCTGCGCGTGGTGGGTTTCCACGGGGTGCCGGCGCCCATGTCAGACGGATTCCGTGTCGCGCGCGGTGTCCGCGGGGGCGTCGGGCGTACGGCGGCGGCGGACCACGTAGAAGACTCCGCTGCCGACGACGACGGTGGCGGCGACGCCGATGACTCCGGCGAGGCCGCCGGAGATCCGGGCGTCGGACACGTCCTTGACGCCGTAGTCGGCGAGCGGGGAGTCCTTGGCCGCGTGTTCCTCGGTCTTCCTGTCGATGCCCTGGTCGGCGGCGACCTTCTCCAGGCCGTCGGGGTTGGAGGAGGCGTAGTACGAGACGAAGCCCGCCAGGACGAGGGCGGTGACCAGGCCGGCGGCCCAGATCCTGCGGTGCGAGCGGGCGGCGACGGGGGCGGCCGGGGCGGGGGCCGGGGCCGGGGCGTCGACCAGTTCGCCGTCGATCCGGAGCTTGAGCGAGGAGGTGAGTCCGCGGGCGCCGTGCACCAGGTCGGGGCGTACGGCGATGACGGCGCCGACGGTCAGCGCGGTGATCACGGCCTCACCGATACCGATCAGGACGTGGACCCCGGCCATCGCGGTGAAGACCTTGCCGATCGGGATGTCGGTGGTGCCGCCGATCCAGTAGATCAGTGTGAAGACGCAGGCCGCGGCCGGTACGGAGACCAGTGCGGCGACGAAGGACGCGGCCGTCACGGAGCGGCGGGTCTTCGGCAGCACGCCGAGCAGCCCGCGGAAGAGGGCGTACGCGACGACGGTGGTCGTGATGCCCATGTCGAGGACGTTCACGCCGAGCGCGGTGAGGCCGCCGTCGGCGAAGAGGATGCCCTGCATGAGCAGGACGACGGTTACGCAGAGCACGCCGGTGTACGGCCCGACCAGGATCGCGGCCAGCGCCCCGCCCAGCAGATGTCCGCTGGTGCCGGCCGCGACCGGGAAGTTCAGCATCTGCACGGCGAAGATGAACGCGGCGACGAGACCGGCGAGCGGGGCGGTGCGCTCGTCCAGTTCCCGCCGGGCGCCCCGCAGGCTGACGGCGACCGCACCCGCGGCGACGACTCCCGCGGCGGCGGAGACGGGCGCGTTGATGAATCCGTCGGGAACATGCATGGGGGCTCCGCTTCCTGCGGTCGGTCGCGCGTTGCTGCGGACATGTCGTGAACCGCTCAATGATAGGGCCTTGTTGCAAACTCTTCGCAAGAGCGGCTCCGTCACAACTGTTCCCCGCGCCCACCACCGGAAATATGCGACATTGGATTGCGAAGCAGTACACACAGGAGGAGTCGTTCCATGCCCCCCGTGATCCAGGAGCAGGCGGACGCCTGGCTCGTCAACGACACCCCCGACCTCCCGGCGGTACCGGTCGACCTGCTGTACGACGCCGACAAGGACCCGCGCACCGTCCACGTCGCCTTCCCCGGCGGCGCCGACTGGGCATTCGGCCGCGATCTGCTGGAGGGCGGACTGCGCGCCCCCACCGAGCGCGGCGGCATCCGCGTGTGGCCCTGCGGACGGACCCAGCTGGTCGTGGAGAATCACTCGGCCGACGGCGTCGAGGTGGTGCAGTTCGACAGCGCGCCGCTGATCCGCTTCCTGCACCGTACGCACACCGAGAGCGCCAAGCCGTCCACGCACGCGTAGGGCCTCTCGTCCGGACATGCCGGCCTGGCGCAAACGGCATGGGAGAAGCCCCCGTGCCGCTCGCACAGGGGCTTCTCCCATCGCCCCGGTCCCCCGTCCCCACAGGTAACCGGCGCTTCCGGGGCCGCGCTCCGCTCAGACGCGGCCCCGGAGACTCGTTGCTGCTCTCGCCTCGCGGCTCAGACCCGGGTCAGCTCGCGCTCGCCCCCGGTGTCACCGCCGGGCGTCTCGTCGAGCTGCTCGCGCAGCCCCTCGCCCTCCACGTCCACGTTCGGCAGGATCCGGTCCAGCCAGCGCGGCAGCGACCAGGCGCGGTGGCCGAGCAGGGCGAGGACCGCGGGCACGATCGCCATCCGGACCACGAACGCGTCGAAGAAGACGGCGATGGCGAGCGAGAAGCCGATCATCTTGACCATCTGCTCGCTGGAGCCGATGAAGCCGGCAAAGACGGCCATCATGATCACGGCCGCGGCCGTGACGACCCGGGCGCCGTGCCGGAAGCCGGTGACGATCGCCTGGCCGGGCTTCTCGCCGTGTACGTACGCCTCGCGCATCCGGGTCACGAGGAAGACCTCGTAGTCCATCGCGAGGCCGAAGACCACGCCCACCATGAAGATCGGCATCATCGACATGATCGGACCGGGCTGATCCACCCCGAAGAGCGAGCCGAGCCAGCCCCACTGGAAGACCGCGACGACCGCGCCCAGGGCCGCGACGACCGAGAGCAGGAAGCCGAGGGCCGCCTTCAGCGGCACCAGCACCGACCGGAAGACCACCATCAGGAGCAGGAAGGCCAGGCCGACGACGAGCGCCAGGTACGGCAGCAGCGCGTCGTTCATCTTCTGCGAGAAGTCGATGTTCATCGCGGTGGAGCCGGTGACCAGGACCTCGGCGCCGGTGCCGGACTTGATGTCCTTGCCCGCGTCCCGGATCGCGTGGACCACGTTCTCCGTGTCGACGGAGCTCGGCCGGTCCTTCGGGACCACGGTGATCATCGCGGTGTCGCCGGCCTTGTTGAACTGGGCCGGGGTGACGGCGACGACGCCCTTGATGCCGGAGATCTCGTCGGTGACCTGCTTGGCGGCGGTCTTGCCGTCCGAGCTGTCCGCGGTGTCGACGACGACCATCAGCGGCCCGTTGAAACCGGGGCCGAAGCCGTCGGAGAGCAGGTCGTAGGCGCGCCGCTGGGTGGTGCTGGTGGGCTGGGAGCCCTCGTCGGGCAGGCCCATCTCCAGGGAGGCGACCGGTACGGCCACCGTGCCGAGGCCGATGACGCCGACCAGCAGCACCCACACCGGCTTGCGCAGCACGAACCGCGCCCAGCGGGTGCCCATGTTCGGCTTGTCCTCGGTACCGGCCGGGGTCCCGGCGGCCTTGCGCGCCTTGCGTCCCAGGACCCGCTTTCCGGCGAAGCCCAGCAGGGCCGGGACCAGGGTGAGCGCGATGAGTACGGCGATGGCGACGGTGCCGGCCGCGGCGAAGCCCATCTTCGACAGCATCGGGATGTTCACGACGGCGAGGCCGACCAGTGCGATGACGACGGTGAGACCGGCGAAGACGACCGCGGAGCCCGCCGTGCCGACGGCCCGTCCGGCCGCCTCCTCGCGCTCCCGGCCCTCGGCCAGCTCGGCACGGTAGCGGGAGACGATGAAGAGCGCGTAGTCGATGCCGACCGCGAGGCCGATCATCATCGCGAGGGTGGAGGTGGTGGAGCCCAGGTCCAGCACGTTCGCCAGCGCGGTGATCGTCGAGACGCCGATGCCGACGCCGATCAGCGCGGTGAGCAGCGGCAGCCCGGCGGCGATCAGCGAGCCGAAGGTGATGACCAGCACGATCGCGGCGAGGGCGACACCGACGATCTCGGTGGCCCCGGTCTCCGGCATCACCATGAGCGCGTCACCGCCGATCTCCACGGTCATCCCGCTCTTCTGCGCCGCGTGGCCCGCGTCCTCCAGTGCCTCACGGGTCTCGTCGGTCAGCTCCATCGAGTTGACCTTGTAGGAGACCGAGACGTACGCCGTGGAACCGTTCTTGCTGACGGCACCGGCGGTGTACGGGTCTGAGACCGAGGCGATCTGGTCCGAGCCCGACTTCAGCTCGCCGATGACCTTGTTGACCTCGGCCTTGTTCGCCGGGTCGGACATCTTCTCGTTGTCGGGCGCCTTGAAGACGACCCGGGCGGTCGCGCCGTCGGCGCTGGCCCCCGGGAAGCGCTGTTCCAGCAGGTCGAAGGCGCGCTGCGCCTCCGTGCCCGGGATCGAGAAGGAGCTGGAGGTGGCGGTGGACGCGGAGGCCGCGCCGAATCCGGCGAGCGCCAGCAGTGCCACCCAGATCAGGGCGACATAGCGGCGGCGCCGGAAGGCGAGCCGTCCGAGCTTGTAGAGGAATGTGGCCACGGGGGCGTACTCCCGGTCAGGTCGTGTGAGTGGAAAAGGGCGTGAGGAACCAGCCCGACGACGAGAGCGGCGTGTCAGGTGGAGCTTGGGGAGGGACCGTACGAAGGGGACGTACGAAGGGGACGTACGAAGGGGACCGTACGAGGGGACCGGCCGCCCGGGGGCGGCCCGGGGACTCAGACTCCGAGCGCGGGGAGAACCACGGAGTCCACGTAGTCGATGAGGAACGCCTGGTCGACGGCGCGGTCCTCGACCAGCTGCCGAGCGGCGAAGGCGCCGATCAGCATGTGCGGTACATATTTCAGCGCCGGATTGTCCGGACGCACCTCGCCCCGGTCCACGGCTCGGCGCAGCAGTTGGTCGAGGCCGGTGATCTCCGGCTCGACGAGCAGTTCGCGCAGGGCCTCGTGCAGATCGGGATTCTCGTGGACGGCATGGCTCAGACCCCGCATCAGCGCGGAGTCCTTCTCCATCTGACAGTCGTCGGTGCGGCTCAGCACGGCGTGGAAGTCGCCGCGCAGCGACCCGGTGTCGATCTCGCCGAGGGACACCGGCTTGTTGTGTCGCAGAGCCTTGACGACCAGCTCCGGCTTGCTCCCCCACTGGCGGTAGAGGGTGGCCTTGCTGGAACGGGTGCGGGCGGCGACGGCGTCCATGGTCAGGGCGTCGTAACCGACCTCGCGGAGCAGGTCGAGCACGGCGGCGTACAGCTCGCCCTCACGCTCGGGCGTGAGCCGGGTGCGTGCCACGTGTCGACCTCCTGTTCGGGTGTTCGTGCCAATGATTCGCACATCAGTCAATCGAACGAAACTGTTTCGTACACATCGACGGTACCCCGCCCTCCCAGCGAAACGAGATCGTTTCGCTTGTGTTCCGCGCCACAATTGGTCCCGCACCACGAGTTGCCGGGGCTCTCCCGCGCGGAAAGCATTGGAGGGTGAGTGACGACGCCGCGTATCTCCGTTTCCCGCACCTCCACGACGATCTGCTCTGCTTCGCGGCCGAGGACGACCTCTGGGTCGCCCCCCTCGCGCCCGAGGGGCAGCCGCCCGGCCGCGCGTGGCGGCTGACCATCGACCGGACCAGGGTCAGCCACCCCCGCTTCTCCCCCGACGGGAGCCGCATCGCGTACACGACCTGGCGCACCCTCGATCCCGAGATCCATCTCGTCCCGGTGGACGGCGGCCCGGCCCGCCGGCTCACCTACTGGGGGTCGACGGACACCCGGGTCTGCGGCTGGACCCCCGATCCCGGGGACGCCGCCCAGATCCTCGCCGTGTCCTCGCACAACCAGCCGTTCTCGCACGTCTCCTGGGCCTACAGCGTCCCCACCGACGGCAGCCCCGGCGGCAAGCTGCCCTGGGGCCCGGTCTCCGGCATCGACGTCGCCGACATCGACGACGAGCGGCGCACCCTGCTGCTCACCGGCACCCCGCCGCACGAACCCGCCGCCTGGAAGCGGTACCGGGGCGGCGCGACCGGCCGGCTGTGGCTGCACGGCAAGCGGCTGCTCCCCGACATCGGCGGCCATCTCGACTCACCGATGTTCGTCGGCGGCCGGATCGCCTTCCTCTCCGACCACGAGGGCGTCGGCAATCTCTACTCCTGCCGCCCCGACGGCGGCGACCTGCGCCGCCACACGGACCACGACGCCTTCTACGCCCGGCACGCCTCCAGCGACGGGCACCGGGTCGTCTACCAGTGCGCGGGCGATCTGTGGCTGGTGGACGACCTGGTCTCACCGGACGCGGTGCCACGCAAACTGCCGGTCCGGCTCGGCGGGCCGCGCACCGGCCGGCGCGTCCACCAGGTCCCGGCCGCCAGCAACGTCGACTCGCTGTCCGTGGACGAGACGGGCCGGGCCAGCGCCGTCACCGTACGCGGCAGCCTGTACTGGCTCACCCACCGCGACGGCCCCGCCCGCACCATCGCCGACACCCCGGGCGTCCGGGTCCGGCTGCCCGAGATGCTCGGCAGCGGCGGCCAGGTCGCCTACGTCACCGACGCCGACGGCGAGGACGCCGTCGAGATCGCGTACCTGCCGCGCGCCAGCGGCGACCGCGAGCCGCGCCGGCTGGCCTCCGGGCAGCTCGGCAGGGTGCAGGAGCTGATCGCCGACCCGGACGGCGAACGCCTGGCCATCGCGACGAACGACGGGCGGCTGCTGCTCCTGGACACCGACGAGGAGACCTCCACCGGCGAACCCACCGAGCTGATCCGCTCCATCAACGGCCCGGTCCGCGACCTGGCGTTCTCCCCGGACGGCGCCTGGCTGACCTGGTCGCACCCCGGCATCGGCCGCTCGCTGCGCCAGATCAAGCTGGCCCGCATCCTGGGCACCGGGGCGCCCGTGATCGTCGATGTCACCAACGGCCGCTTCGAGGACGAGAACCCGGTCTTCACGGGCGACGGCCGCTATCTCGCCTTCCTCTCCTGGCGCGGCTTCGACCCGGTGTACGACGTCCACACCGGCGACCTCTCCTTCCCGCTGGGCTGCCGCCCGTACCTGGTACCGCTCTCCTCCGCCACCCCCTCCCCGTTCGCCCTCTCCCCCGAGGGCCGCCCGGCGGCGGGCGGTCTCGACCCGGCCGACGACACCCCGGACATCGGCACGGGCGAGGGGCCGTCCACGGTCACCGTCGAGTTCGAGGGCCTGGAGAACCGGGTGACGCCCTTCCCGGTCTCCGCGTCCAAGTACTCCGCCCTGCACCCGGTGAGCGGCGGCGGGCTGGTCTGGCTGCGCTGGCCGATCTCCGGCGCGCTCGGCGAGACCTTCGCCAACCCGTCGGACATGTCGGGCCGCCCCACCCTCGAACACTTCAACATCACCAGGGCCAGGAAGACCGAACTGGTCTCCCATCTCGACTGGTTCGCGGTCAGCGGCGACGCGACCCGGCTGGTCGTCATGGACGAGGGCGAACTGCGCGCCGTCCCCGCCACCGAGACCGGCGACAGCGACACCACCGTCTACCTGGACCTGCGCCGCATCCTGCACGAGGTCGACCCGGCGGCGGAGTGGCGGCAGGCGTACGAGGAGGGCGGCCGCATCATCCGCTCCTACTTCTGGGATCCGGACATGTGCGGCATCGACTGGACGGCGGTGCTCGACCAGTACCGCCCGCTGGTCGAACGGGTCGCCTCCCCCGACGAGTTCGCCGATCTGATGCGCGAGGTCCTGGGCGAACTGGGCACCTCGCACGCGTACGTGACCCCGGCCCGCCGCAACGAGGGCCCGCCGCACTACCAGCGGGCGATCGGCCTGCTCGGCGCGAACCTGGTGTGCCGGGACGGCGAGTGGATGATCCGGCGCATCCTGCCGGGCGACTCCTCCGACTCCAAGGCCCGTTCCCCGCTGGCCGGTACGGGCATCCGGGAGGGCGCGGTCCTCACCCATGTCGACGGCCGCCCGGTCGATCCGGTGGCCGGCCCGTACCCGCTCCTCACGGCGGCGGGCGGCACCACCGTCGAGCTGACCTTCCGCCCGGCCGGGAACGAGGGCCGCGCCCGCCGCGTCGCCGTCGTACCGCTGGTCGACGAACGGCCGCTGCGCTACCAGGACTGGGTGGCCAAACGCCGGGAAGTCGTACGGGAGTTGAGCGGCGGCAAGTGCGGCTATCTGCACATCCCCGACATGGGCGGCTCGGGCTGGGCGCAGTTCAACCGGGACCTGCGCATGGAGGTGTCCCGCCCGGCCCTGATCGTCGACGTGCGCGGCAACGCGGGCGGCCACATCAGCGAGCTGGTCGTCGAGAAGCTGACCCGCCGGATCCTCGGCTGGGACCTGACCCGCAACGCCCAGCCCGTCAGTTACGCCTCCAACGCCCCGCGCGGCCCCGTGGTCGCCCTGGCCGACGAGGCGACCTCCTCCGACGGCGACATGATCACCGCCGCGTTCCACCTGCTGAAGCTCGGCCCGGTGGTGGGCCAGCGGACCTGGGGCGGCGTGGTCGGCATGACCGGCCGGACCCGGCTGGGCGACGGCACGGTGATCACGGTGCCGATGAACGCGGCCTGGTTCGACACCTACGGCTGGTCGGTCGAGAACCACGGCGTCGAACCGGACCTGGAGGCGCTGCGCACCCCCCTCGACTGGGCGGAGGGCCGGTACGCGGTACTCGACGACGCGGTACGGGTCGCCCTGGACCTGCTGGCCGCCCAGCCGGCGGCGACCCCGCCGACGTACGACGACGTCCCGGACCGCAGGCGTCCGCCGTTGCCGCCGCGGTAGTCGCGGCCCCGGGTGGCACGACGCGATGTGCCGCACACGAACAAGACGCCCGCCGGCCAGAAGCGGGCCGGCGGGCGTCGGAGGTCAGCGATCAGCGATCGCTGATCAGTGGATGACGATGGAGAACCAGGCGTCAGAAACGTTGCCATTGGTGTCTGTGGCCCAGACCTTGGCCTGCCGCTTGGTCATGTCACAGCTGGTACCGGCAGACCCCCACGAATAGGCCACGACCTTGCCGCGACTGAGCGACGTGACGCTGGGAAGGACCTTGTTCGGGGCGAAGTCGGGGTCGCTGAACGTCACGCAGTATTCGCCGGCGCCCAGACGCTTGACGTCCGCGACCCCCTTGGCGAGCCTCACCGTGCCGTTGCCCTCGACCGTCGCGCCGGCCTGCGCGTACGGGGCCTTGACGTTGTCGGCCACGGCAACGGCCACCCCGGCGGTGACCGCCAGGACGGACACACCCACAGCACCGAGAACGAGAGAGCGGGCACTCCTGCTCTTGAACATGCAAGTTCTCCTTGAGGAAAGGTCCAAAGGCTCGTAGGCAAGCCTTCGCAACCTTCCGAAGTCAAACAGACACACACGGTGATTCACCGTGCGCGAAGGGGCACATCACCCGGACGCCTGACGCCGGTCAACCAGGCGTTACGGGGGCGGCCCAGGTGATCTGGCTCACGCCCTGTCACAGCTCCTCTCCGTCCGGTGTCTTGATGCCGAAAGCAGGCAACGGAGCGGACGGAGACACACCATGAACAAGAACACCGGCGTGGTCGTGATCGGCGGAGGTTACGCGGGCGTCACCGCGGCCAACCGGCTGGCCCAGGAAGCCGGCCTGACCGTGACACTGATCAACCCGCGCCCCGACTTCGTCGAGCGCATCCGCCTCCACCAGCTGGTCGGCGGAAGCAATGACGCCGTCGTCGACTACGCGGAGGTCCTGGCCGGGAACATCCGGCTGGTGGTCGACAGCGTGGCGACGATCGACGCGGCCGGGCGCGGCGTGGAGCTGACGGGCGGCTCCACGGTCGGCTACGACTACCTGATCTACGCGGTGGGCAGCGGCAGCGCCGCACCGGACGTGCCCGGCGCGGCGGAGTTCGCCCACCCGATCGCCACCCTGGAAGAGGCGCGGCGGCTGCGGCCGCTCGTCGACGCCGCCCCCGCGACGGCCCCGGTGACCGTGGTCGGCTCCGGCCCGACCGGCATCGAGACCGCCGCCGAACTGGCGGAGGAGGGCCGGGCCGTGACGCTGGTCTGCGGCGAGGAGCTCGGCCCGTATCTGCACCCCCGGGGCCGCCGCGCGGTCGCCCGGACCCTCGCCGAACTCGGTGTGACCGTGATCGAGGGCCCCGGCGCGCGGGTGGCCGCCGTGACCGGCGACGCCGTACGGCTCGACGACGGCCGCGAACTCCCCAGCCGGGTCACCGTCTGGGCCGCCGGATTCAGCGTGCCGGACCTGGCCGCCCGCAGCGGGCTGACCACCGACGCCGAGGGCCGCCTGCGCACCGACGAGACCCTGACCAGCGTGGACGACCCGCGCATCGTCGCGGCCGGGGACGCGGCGGCACCGGTGGACGCGCCGTTCCGGATGAGCTGTCAGGCCGCGGGCCAGCTGGGCTCGCGCGCCGCCCGCACGGTGCTCAGCCGGATCGCGGGCGAGCAACCCGCGCCCCTGAAGGTGCGGTTCGCCGGCCAGTGCATGAGCCTGGGCCGCCGCACCGGGATCTTCCAGTTCGCCTCCGTGAACGACCACGCGATCCCGCTGCTCCTGGGTGGCCGCCCGGGTGCGAAGCTCAAGGAGATCGTCTGTAGGGCCACCGTCAAGCAGCTGGTGAACGAGGCCCGCAAGAGCGGCCCGCGCGCCGAACGCGACAAGGCACCGGCCACCGCCGGACAAACGGTCTGAGCCCCGCGAGCCGAGCGCTGATCGCCGAGGAGAGGCAAGAAGTGAACGACGACCACGCCACCACCGACCCGGCGACCGGGGCCTTCGTCGCCCATCGCAACCTGCTCTTCACCGTCGCCTACGAAATGCTCGGCTCGGCGGCCGACGCGGAGGACGTCCTCCAGGAGACCTGGCTGCGATGGGTCGAGGTCGACCTGGAAAAGGTGCAGGACCAGCGCGCCTACCTGGTCCGGATCACCACCCGGCAGTCCCTCAACCGGCTGCGCACGCTGTCGCGCCGCAAGGAGGCGTACGTCGGCCCCTGGCTTCCCGAACCGGTGCTCACCGCGCCGGACGTGGCCGAGGACGTCGAACTCGCCGAGAGCGTGTCGATGGCCCTGATGCTCGTCCTGGAAACCCTGTCCCCGACGGAACGCGCCGTCTTCGTCCTGCGCGAGGTCTTCGCCCTCGATTACGACGAGATCGCCGCCGCCGTCGAGAAGACCCCCGCGGCCGTCCGCCAGATCGCGCACCGCGCCCGCAAGCACGTCGACGCCCGCCGCCCGCGCGCGGCGGTCTCGGCGAGCGTGTCCCGGGCGGCGGTGGATTCGTTCCGGCGCGCCCTGGAGACCGGGGACCTCCAGGGCCTCCTCGACGTGCTCGCCCCCGACGTGGTCCTCCTCGGCGACGGCGGCGGCATCAAGCAGGCGGCGCGGCGGCCGATCATCGGCGCCGACAAGGTGGCCCGTTACCTCGTCGGCGGCGCCGGCAAGAGCACCGCCACGATCACCATCAGCCCCACCCTGGCCAACGGCAACCCGGCGTTCCTGCTGCGCCTGGACGGCGTGATCGACGGCGTCGTGGCGTTCCGGATCGAGGACGCCCACATCACCGGCCTCTACTACGTCCGCAACCCGGAGAAGCTGACCCGCGTCGACTCCGAGACCCCGCTCACCCTGCGCTGACCTCCTTCACCGGCCCGCCCCTCGTCGAGGAGCGGGCCGGGGGCCCGCAACTCGCACCAGACCGTCTTCCCGTACGGCCCCTGCTCGATCCCCCACCGCAGCGCCAACGCGTCCACGAGCGCCAGTCCCCGCCCCGACTCGTCACCACCGGCCGCGTTGCGCAGCGCCGGCCAGGCGCACGGCTCGGGGTCGCTCAGCTCGACCCGGACCCGGCCGGTCCCCGTACCGCTGACCCGGAGCGTGACCGGCGTCCCCTCCCCGAGGTGCACGATCACATTGGTCAGCAACTCGCTGACGCAGAGCAGCAGATCGGGCGAGTCCACACCCCCGCACCGCTCCCGCAGGGTGCGCCGCACTTCCGGTACGGCCTTCGGCACGGCGAGCAGGTCCACCGCGATCGGCAACGGGCTCATCCGTCGGCCGCCGAACGCAACACCTCGGCCATCCGGCGCGCGGTCGCCACATTGCAGTTCCCGAGCGAGACCAGCGGCGGCCGGGTCGACCTCGCGGCGAAGGTCAGCGGATCGACACCGAGCGTCGGCAGGGTGATGCCGTGCGCGGCGAGCGCGGCTCGGAGCTCGTCGATGTCCGGGCCGATGTCGTGGCCGGTGAAGTCGTACGTGTCGTCCATGGGGGGGAAGTCCACCTTTCGTTGCTGACTGTGACGAACGCCTCACACGCTGCCGCATCGGCCTCTACCGTGGAAGGACTTCCCGGTCCACAACGCACAGCGCGAAAGGCGGTCAACAGTGGCCACACGCAAGGAGATCGACGGCTCGGCGGGCGTCCCGCAGTTCTACGGCAAGGAACTCCGCTTCAAGCGGGAGGAAGCGGGCCTGACGCTGGAGAAGCTGGTGGACGGCAGCTTCTACGGCATCACGTACCTGAGCGAGATCGAGCACGGCCACCGCCGGATGCCCGAGGATCTGGCCCAGCACGTGGACCGGGTGCTGAGCACGGACGGGTTCTTCGGTCGGCGGTGCGGGGACGTACGGAAGGCCAAGCGCGGTGCGCACGCCCCGTCCTTCGCCCCGGTAGTGGAAGCGGAGACGCGGGCCCGCACCATCAACCACTGGTCCAACACCCTGTTTCCAGGACTGCTCCAGACCAGGCCGTACGCACACGCCGTCATCCGCTCCACACACCCGCTGGACACGCCGGAGGACGTCGAAGCCAAGATCGAAGCCCGGATGCAACGGGCCCGGCTCTTCGACAACCCCAAGAAGCCCGAGTACTGGGCCGTCCTGCATGAGGCTCTGGTGCGCCACCCCATCGTTTCGCCCGAGGAGATGGCCGACCAACTGGAGCACATCGCCGCCCTGGTGCGGCGCAGCCGCATCGTTACGCAGATCCTGCCGTGGAATGGCCCGACCCGACCCTTCACCGAGCTACCGCTCTTCCTGATGGACTTCGACGACGAGCCGCCTCTGCTCTACACCGAAGGCCCGTACCACGGCCAGACCATCGACGATCCGTCCCTCGTGATGCAGTACCGCAAGGCATACGATCGGCTCAGGGCCGCCGCCTTGCCGCCGGAGGCGTCCCTCCACCTGATCGAGAAGGCGGCTGAGGAGTACCGGAATGGCCAGCATCGGTCTTGATCTCCACCTGGCTACGTGGCGCAAGAGCAGCTACAGCAACGGCAGTGGAGGCGAGTGCCTGGAAGTCGCGGACGGCCACCAAGGCCTCGTCCCTGTCCGCGACTCCAAGCGCCCCGAAGGACCCGTACTCGTCATCCCCGCGTCCGCATGGACGCCGTTCGTCGAGGCCGTCAAGGCCGTTTGACGCGTCCCCTGGCCCAGAGGCTGGGGAACGAGCCGGAATCAAGGCATGATCGGCGCATGACAAAGCCTGGGAGTCCGGGACAGGACTACGACGTCGTCATCAGCGGATCCGGCCTCGCCGGCAGCGCCGCCGCGATCCTGCTCGCTCGGCGCGGCGTCCGCGTCGCACTGCTGGAACGCCGCTCGGACCCCGAGGCGTACAAGGTGCTCTGCACCCACTCCATCACCGCCAACGCGTACCCGGTGCTGGACGCACTCGGCCTCGTCCCCGCCCTCGAAGAGGCGGGGGCGGTCCGCAACGACGCTCGCTGGCACACCCGTTGGGGATGGATCGAGCCGAATGGCCCGTCGGAGGGCCCCGAGCTGCCGCACGGGTACAACGTGCGGCGCAGCACCCTCGACCCGTTGATCAGGTCCCGTGCGGTGGAGACGCCCGGCGTCGATCTGCTGCTCGGCCACCGCGTGACCGGGCTGGTCCGGGAAGCCGGGCGAACCGTGGGCGTGCGGGCGTCGACGCCGCAGGGCGAGTGCGAGATCCGGGCCCGGCTGGTGGTCGGCGCCGATGGCAAGGACTCCGCCGTGGCGAAGTTCGCCGAGGTGCCCACCAAGAGTTACGAGAACGGGCGGTTCGGCTATCTCGCGCACTTCCGCGAACTTCCGCTGCCCGGCGGGATCGGCCAGGCCTGGTTCCTCGAACCCGACATGGCATACGCGTTCCCCAATGACGACGGAGTGACGGTCCTCGCGGTGCTCCCGGACAAGAAGCGGCTGCCTGCCTTCAAGGAGGACCTGGAGGGCAGCTTCCTGGAATTCGTCCGCGCCCTGCCCGAGGCGCCGCCCATCGACTCCGCCGAGCGCGTATCGAAGTTCATCGGCACGGTCGACTACCCGCTCCACACCCGCAGGCCGACCGCACCCGGCGTCGCGCTCATCGGCGACGCCGCCCTCACCAGCGACCCGCTGTGGGGCGTGGGATGCGGGTGGGCCCTACAGACCGCGCAATGGCTGACCGAGGCGGTCGCCCCGGTCGCGACCGGGCTGCGGGAAGACCTCGACGCATCCCTCACGGCGTACGCGCGCACGCACCGGCGCCGGCTGACCGGTCACCAGCAACTGGCCGTCGACTACGCCAAGTCCCGTCCGTTCAAGGCCATGGAGCGGCTGATGTTCGCGGCGGCGGCGCGCGACACATCGATGGCGCGGCACATGTACATGTTCGCGGCCCGCCTGATCGGTCCGCTGGGTTTCCTGAAGCCCACGGCACTGGCGAAGGCTTTGGTCGTCAACGTCAGGCATCGCGGAGCGAATTCCTGACCCGTCGGGTCACGCCGGAACCATCAAGGCTTCCGTGCAGGTGGTATCAGGCCTCGAAGTCGGTGAACCCGTACGGGATAAAGCCCCGATCGATCAGCTCGTCCTCCAGCTCGTCCTCGTCGAGTTCGTCATCCTCGCAGTCTTCCCAGCCGTCGTCCTCGAAAGGGACGCCATCGGGATCTTCAGCGAGCCTCACGTAGTCGTCGTCCGTTGCGACTTCGCCGGTCAGTCCTGGTACTTCGATGGAGTTCCAGTCGACAGAGACCTTGATCGCGCCGTCGAGTTCCCCTGAGAACATTCCTTCTTCGAGCGCCTGCCGCACTTTGCCCGGGTCATCCGTGCCGACGTCGTAGCCGGTCGGCTTGCCGGAGTCGAGGAAAGTGATGGCCGGATAGCCGTCGACCGTGACCGTGACAAGCGGACGGAGATCGATCGAGTGCACCCGTTCGCCCTGCTGGTACACATGCAGCGCCAGTTCCGCAGAGCCGTACCAGCACAGCAGGTACACGTCGGTGCTCTCGGACAGCTCGGCTGCCAGATCGTCCTTGATCTCGTCGAGGCTGCCCCTGATGTAGTGAACGTCCTTGCGGGCCGCTCCTGGGGACACCCCGAAGGCCAGGTCGTAGAAGCTCTTCGGCGACATGCCGGCCAGCTTACGGCCGTACATCAACTCCGTTCGCGCAGACCCGAGTTGGCGCCGATGCGGGCGGTCGGCTACCGAACCGCGAGGGCCTGGGCGGGGTCCGGGCCACGCCCGGCGGGACGGGTTCAGGACGCTTCCATACTGAGTGAGCCCTGGTCGTCGACGACCTCGACCGTGACGGTCTTGTCGTTGTAACCGACCAGGACCTTGCAGTCGAACTTGTTGCCCTCCTTGGCCTCCATGGCCGTCGGGCACTCCACCCCGTCCCTGGACGGGTTCTTCGGCCCTCGCGCGGTCCGGGCGGCCTGCAGTTCCACCGCTTCCTGGTCCAGCAGCCGCGGCGGGTACAGCGCTTCGGTATCGGTGTTCATCACCTTGATCGTCACGGTGAGGGCGCACCCGGCGACGACGACGGACGAGAGGGCTATGACAGCGCGTGCGAACTTCCCTTGATCAGTCACGCATGGTTCCTACCGGTTCCAGGGCCGCAGAGACAAGTGCTCCGCACATCAGGTTCCGCGCGGACCCCTCGGCCGTCCCCCGGCACGGCGACAGCCCCGAGGCCGTCAACTCCTCGCCTGTGGCGCCTGGATACCCCACTATTTGTGGCAACGGCCGGAACAACCGGGGGAATCCGCATGCCGCGATGGAAAGAGTTACCGGCGGAGCTGCCCAGCAGCGAACGTCAACTTCGCGTCCAGTTACGCAGGTTGAAGGACCACAGCGGCCTGAGCCTGGCCGCGCTCGCGAGCCGGACCAGCTATAGCCGTTCCTCATGGGAACGGTATCTGAACGGCAAGAAGCCCGTACCGCGCAAGGCGGTCGAGGAACTGGCGCAGGTCTGCGGTACGGAGCCGACGCGGCTCGTCGTGCTGTACGAGGTCGCCGAACGGGCCCGTACCAAGGAGGCTGCCGGACGGCCTGACCAGCCGACGCGGGAGCAGGACCGGGGCGGGGAGCAGGACCAGGCCCGGGACGGGCAGGAGCAGGAGCGGGAACCGGAGCGGGAACCGGCGCAGTCGCAGGCGGCGCGGCGGGCGGGGCGCACCGTGCCCCTGAAGTGGATGCTCGGGGCGGTGGCGCTGGCCGTCGCCGTTTCCTTCGGGGGCGGGCTGCTGGTCGCGGGGGCGTGGGACGACGGCGCCCCGGCGAAGAAGGGCGATGCCGTGGCGGCCGGGACCGGGTATCTGCGCGGGCAGACCTACGCCTGCGACGTACGGCGCAAGGGCGGCGAGCTGCGGGCGGGGCACAGCGACACCAACGAGATGCTGCTCGACATCAACGGCACCGGGTTCGACGTGGTGGAGGCCCAGTGCCTGCTGCGCGAGAAGGGCTTCAGCCCCGGCGTCTTCGACGGACTGTACGACGAGCGCACCAAGGGCGCCGCGAAGAGGTTCCAGGGCGCCCGCCACCTGGTCGTGGACGGCATCATCGGCCCGGACACCTGGCGGGAGCTGCGCAGGTGACGGCCTCCGGCGCGAGCGGCCAACTGGCGGAGCGACTACGGGAGATCAAGGATGGGGCCGGGCTGAGCCTGGCCGCCCTGGCGGCCCGTACCCCGTACAGCAAATCGTCGTGGGAGCGCTATCTCAACGGCAAGAAGCCCGCACCGCGCCAGGCGGTCGAGGCGCTGTGCGCGCTCACCGGGACGCCGCCCGGACGGCTGCTGGCGCTCTGGGAACTGGCGGACGCCGAGTGGAGCGGCCGGGCCCGGCCCGTACTCGTACCCGTGCCCGTACCGGAGGAGGCTGACCGGCCCGCCACCGAGCGGCCCGCCCCCGCTTCCCGCGCGGGCGTGCGGTGGTGGGCGGTCGCCGGGGCCGTGGCCGGGGTGGCGGCGGCCTGCCTGGCCGTGGTCGCGTTCCTGGGCGGAAGGCCCGACGGGCGGTCCCGCGCCACCACGGAACCGCTCGTGCGCAACCCGGGGTGCCAGGCCGTCAGTTGCGAGGGCCGGAGCCCCGTGGCGATGGGCTGCGGCGGGGCCGGGATGATCACCACTCTCGCCACCCACACCGCGTCCGGCGGGCGGCGCCTGGAACTGCGCCATGCCCGGCTCTGCCACACCGTATGGGTGCGGACCACCGGGCTGCTGCCGGGCGACCGGGTCGAACTGTCACTGCCGACCGGGCACACCCAGCAGGTCACGGCCGAAGGGGGCCGCGACGCCGGGCAGTATCTGGCGACCCCGATGGCCGCCGGTGACAGCGGGGCGGGTGCCAGGATCTGCCTGGAGGTACCGGGCAGCCGCCCCGAGTGCTTCACCGGCTGACCCGGCCCGGACGAGCCGATCGGCCCCCGGATGAACGGACCGTACGCACCGGAGGGGGCGCGACCCGCCCTCCGGCGCGTACGACGGGCTCAGGAGTTGCAGTACCGCTTCAGCGCGGCCTTGGTCCCCGCCCCGGCGACGCCGTCGATCCCGCCCTTGTAACCCCAGTTGGCCTTCAGCCAGCGCTGGATCGCCTTCACCGTGTTGGGGCCGACGATCCCGTCGATGCCGTCGTTGTAACCCCACTGCTTCAGGAAGCGCTGCATCGCCTTCCAGCTGTCCGGGCCGAGCTGCCCGTCGATGGCGCCCTTGTAGCCCCAGTTGGCCTTCAGGTCGCGCTGGAGCTTCTTGGCCTGCGTGGCGTTGAGGCCGAGGTTGACGATCGCCTGCGGGGTGACGGCCGTGGCGCTCGCCGCCACGTTCGTCGCCTGCCCGGTCGCCGCGAAGCTGGTGCCTGCGGCCGCCACTCCCCCACCGGCGATCGCGATGGCGGTGGTGACGCCGACGAACGCCCTCGTCATGGTTCGCATTCTGTTCCCTCCCCGAAGTCGAACCGGCCCCGTCGGCCGGCTCCGCAACCACATTGCGGGGCGGGGAGGAGGGGCTGCCAGGGCCGCCGTGGAAGTGACGCGCTCGGGGGACGTTCCACTCTGTGACCTGCGAAGACGCCGCCCGTGGTGAGGGTGTGGCGGGACGGTGGGACGGTGGGACGCGGGCGGCGTCGGGAAGGGCCCGCACCGCATCGGAGCCGGCCGCTGCATAAGCTGGTCGATTCGACGACTGCGGGAGTGGGAAGACATGGGCGACCGGGACACGGACCTGTTCGGCAACAACCTCACCTACGACGACATCAAGGCCGCCACCGAACGGACCGCCGGACACATCCGCCCGGTCACCGTCGCCCCCGTCGCGCCGGACACGGTCCGCGCGGGGTCCGAGGAGCCCTGCGAACTCTGGTACGCGCTGGAGTTCATGCAGCACACCGGCTCCTTCAAGGCGCGCGGCGCGCAGAACTTCATCCAGGCCCACCGCGAGGCGGGCACCCTGCCGGACGCGGGGGTGACCATCGCCTCCGGCGGCAACGCCGGGCTGGCCTGTGCGTGGGCCGCCCAGCAGCAGGGCGTACGGGCCACGGTGTTCCTGCCGAGCGTCGCCCCGGCGGTGAAGATCGCCAAGCTGCGCGGCTACGGGGCGGACGTGCGGGTCGTCGGCGCGGAGTACGCCGAGGCCCTGGAAGCGTGCGAGGAGTTCGCCGCCTCGTCCGGCGCGCTCGCCGGGCACGCCTACGACCACCCGCTGATCGCCGCCGGGGCCGGCACCCTGCTGGAGGAGATCCACACCCGGATCCCCGGCCTGGACACCGTGGTGGTCTCGGTCGGTGGCGGCGGTCTGTTCGCCGGCGTCGCCACCGCCGCCCGGCACCACGGCATCCGCACGGTCGCCGTCGAGCCGGAGAACTGCCGGGCGCTGAACGCCGCCCTGGAGGCCGGTGGCCCGGTCGACGTCCCCGTCGACTCGGTCGCCATCGACTCCCTCGGCGCCCGACGGGCCACCGCCCTGGCCCTGCGCGCCGCACACGAGAACGACATCCACTCGGTCCTGGTGCCGGACGACGAAATCGTCCGCGCCCGCCAGGCGCTGTGGGACCACCGCCGCATCGCCGTCGAGCACGCCGCCGCCACCGCACTGGCCGCACTCACCGCACCGCGCGGCGGCTACCGGCCGCGCGGAGGCGAGCGGATCGCCGTGGTGCTGTGCGGGGCGAACACCGACCCGAGCGACCTGGTGCACCCGGCCGAGAACCAGGACTGAGACCGGGCCGGAGTCGGGGCCGGGGTCGGGGTCGGGATCTGCGTCGGGATCTGCGTCGGGATCTGGGTCGGGACCGAGGGCCTGACCAGGACCGGTGCCCTGACCGGGATCGGTGCCAGGGCCGGGGCCGGGGCCGGGGCCGGGGCCGGGACCGGGGCCGGGACCGGGATCGGGGCCGGGATCGGGGCCGGGATCGGGGCCGGGATCTGCGTCGGGACCGAGGGCCTGACCGGGACCGGTGCCCTGACCGGGATCGGTGCCAGGGCCGGGACCGGGACCGGCGGCAGGACCGGTGCCGGGACCGAGGCCGGTGCCGGTGCCTAGCCCGGGGCCGGGACTGAGGCCGGGACCAGGACCGAGGCCGGTGCCGGTACCAGGACCGGTGCCTGTACCGGGACCGGGCCCGCCGGGCCCCTGTCCGCGGCGCCACGCGAAAGGGGCGCACCCGGAGATCCGGGCGCGCCCCTCACGGACAACGCGCAGTGTCGCGGAGGCCCGTCAGCGCTCGCGACGCTCGCGGAGCTCGTCCGCAGCGCCCCGGGCCTTGTCACGGCCCTGCTGCGACGTCTTCGAGGCCCGCTCGGACACGTTCTGCGTCCGCTCCCGGCCTTCGGTGCGCATCCGCTCCTGGCCCTCGGGGCGCGTACGCTCCCGGCTCTCGGGACGCGTACGCTCCCGGCCCTCGTCGCGGCCCTCGCCGGCCTTCCTCTTCGCCTGGTCGGCGAGCTCCTGCGCCTTGTCCTTGAACTGGTCTGCGATACCCATGCTGTTCACTCCTAGTGGATGCTTGGGGGCGGTCCGTGAGGACCTCGTTCAGCGTCCCAGGGCCCGGCATCCACCGCATGTCGATCACTTACGCTGCGTAGCCGCCGCCCTCGCGTCCCGGTCGGCGGCGCCCCCGGCGCCCACGAGCCCCTTGCCCACGCTGTCCAGCCGCGACCCGAACCTGCGGACCTCCCGCTGGCCGACGACTCCTATCAGCGAGGGCAGGTAACCCCGCACCGACTGCATCCCGCGCAGCCACCACTGCGCGTACACGTGCGAGGAGCGGCGCTCGATCCCGGCGACGATCCGGTCGACGGCCGGGCTCAGCGGGTACGTGCGGTTCGCCGGCCAGGGCAGCCGCTGCCGCAGCTCCCGCATCACATCGTCCTGGTCGGCGCCCCGCACCATGTCCGTGTCGGTCCAGGAGAGGTAGCCGACCCCGACCTTCACGCCCCGGTAGCCGACCTCGGCCCGCAGGCTGTGCGCGAACGCCTCCACTCCCGACTTGGACGCGCAGTACGCGGTCATCATCGGTGCCGGTGTCATCGCCGCGAGCGAGGCGATCTGGAGGAAGTAGCCGCGGCTCTCCATCAGCACCGGCAGGAACGCCCGCCCGGTCACCGCGCCACCTATCAGGTTGACCTCGATGACCCGCCGCCACGCCTCGGGGTCCGAGTCGACGAAGGGCCCGCCCGCGGCGACCCCGGCGTTGGCGACGACGACGTCGACCTTCCCGAACCGCTCCTTGACCTCCTGGGCGACCCGCGCCATCGCCTCGTGGTCGGTGACGTCCGCGAACCAGTGGTCGCTGTCCGAGTGCAGCCGCTCGGAGACCTTCTTCAGCTCGTCCGGCTCCAGGCCGACCAGGGCGAGCTTCGCGCCGCGCGCCGAGAGCTTGCGGGCCAGCAGCTCACCCACGCCGCGCGCCGCGCCCGTGACGACGACGACCTGTCCTTCGAGACTCCGCCTGTCGCTCATGCGACCTCCTCCTTCTCGGCCGTGGCCGTGCCGTCCGCACCCGTACCCGCACCCGCGTCCGCACCCGCACCCGCCGGGAGGTACGCGGCGACCAGCTCCCGGAGCTTCGCCGTGACCGCTTCCGGCGCCTCCACCGGCGTCATGTGGCCCAGGCCCGTCAGTTCGGTGAGCCCCAGGCCGTCGGGGAGCGCGGCCGCGATCGCGCGTGCGTGCCCGATCGGGGTGAGCCGGTCCGCCGTACCCGCGATCACCGCCGTGGGCACCCGCAACTCCCGTACGCCCGCGTCGAGATCGAGGTCCGCGAGGACCCGCCCCCAGGCGGCCCTGGCCTTCCTCGGGCAGGCGTGCACGATCCGGGCGCAGGTCTCGACCCGCTCCGGGGCCGACCCCGCTCCCATCGTGGCGTACTTGAGCACCCGCCGGGTAATCGGCGTGACCGGTCCCAGCGGGGCCGACGCCACGAGGATCGCCCGGGTCGCCCGGGTCCGCACCGCCCCGGCCCGCATCGGCACCACCACCGACTCGGCGGGCAGCCGCGAACTCCCGGTGCTGCACAGCAGTACGGCGGCCGCGTGCTCGCGCAGCCCGTCCCGCCGGGCGGCGGCCATGATCGTCATGCCGCCCATGGAGTGCCCGCCGAGCACGGCCTTCTCACCCGGTTCCAGGGTGGCGGCGAGCACCGCTTCGAGGTCGTCGGCGAGGGCGTCGGTGCTGCATCCCGCGCGGTCGGCCGCGGGCGATGCGCCGTGGCCCCGCTGGTCGTAGACGACGACCCGGTGGTCCGCCGCGAGGCCCCTGATCTGCGCGTCCCAGAAGCGGGTGCTGCACGTCCAGCCGTGCGCGAGGACCACGGCGGGGGCGCCGTCGCGCCCGTACACCTCGACGTGGATGCGGGCGCCGTCGGCGGAGCGCACGGTGAGTTCGCGCGCGGGGACCGGTGGGGCGCCGTCGCGCCGCAGCAGCCGGCTCATCCCACGACCTCCTCGGCAACGGCCTTCCCGGCCGCGGCCTTCCCGGCGGCGGGCCGCTTCGGTATCCGTACGACCTCGTACTCCGAGAGGTCGACCGCCCGTGTCGCCCTGCGGAACTCGGCGGTGGTGCCCGGCCAGACCGTGGTGTTGCGCCCGTTGGCGTCCAGGTACCAGCTGTTGCAGCCGCCGGTGTTCCACACGGTGCGCTTCATCCGCTCCTGGACGCGGCGGTTCCAGGACCCGACCGCCGAGGTCCGCGCGTCGAGCGCGACCCGCCCGCCCAGCACGTTCAGCTGGCGCAGGTAGTCGGCCATGTAGTTCAGCTGGGACTCGATCATCAGGATCATCGAGGAGTTCCCGAGCCCGGTGTTGGGGCCGATGATCGTCATCCAGTTGGGGAAGCCGGCGGCGCTGGCGCCGCGCAGCGCCTGCATGCCGTCCTTCCAGGACTCGGTGAGCGTGATGCCGTCCGCGCCCACCACGCGCTCGGCGACCGGCATGTCGGTGACGTGGAAGCCGGTGCCGAAGATGATCGCGTCGACCTCGGTCTCCGTGCCGTCGGAGGCGACCAGCGTGGAGCCGCGCACCTCGGCCAGACCGGAGGCGACCACGTCCACGTTGGGCTGCGCGAGCGCCGGATAGTAGGCGCTGGAGAGCAGGATGCGCTTGCAGCCGATGCGGTACGAGGGGGTCAGCTTGGCCCGCAGCGCGGGATCCTTGATGGCCCGCGCCATGTTGGCCTTGGCTATCCTCTCGACCAGGCCCAGTTCGTTCGGGTGCTTGGTGAAGGCGCTGACCTGCAACTCCCGTATGCCCCAGAGCAGTCCGCGGCGGGCCGTGCCGGTGACCGGCACGGCGCGGTGCAGCCAGCGCTCGGCGCCGCTGATCTTCCGGTCCATGCGCGGCATGACCCAGGGCGGGGTGCGCTGGAAGAGCGTCAGCCGGCCGGCCTTCGGCTGGATCGCGGGCACGATCTGGATGGCGGAGGCGCCGGTGCCGATCACGGCGACGCGCTTGCCGGTCAGATCGGCGTCGTGGTCCCAGCGGGCGGAGTGGAAGACCTTGCCGGGGAAGTCGGCGAGACCGGGTACGTCCGGTGTCTTCGGGTCGGAGAGCGGACCGGTCGCGGAGACCACGACATCGGCGGTGAAACTGGCCCCGTTCGCCGTCTCGATGTCCCAGTGCAGCTCCTCGCGGTCCCAGCGCATGATCGTCACTTCATGGCCGAGCCGGAGGTGCGGGCGCAGCCCGAAGGTGTCCGCGACATGCTCCAGGTAGGCGCGGATGTGCTCCTGCCCGGAGAAGGTGCGCGGCCACTCGGGGTTGGGCGCGAACGAGAACGAGTAGAGGTGGGACGGTACGTCGCAGGCGCAGCCCGGATAGCTGTTGTCGCGCCAGGTGCCACCGACGGAATCGGCCCGCTCCAGGACGACGAAGTCCGTGATGCCTTCGCGGCGCAGCCGGACCGCGGCCCCGAGGCCCCCGAATCCGGATCCGATCACCGCCACTCGTACGTGCTCGTGCTGGGCCATGCTGCCGCCTCTCGCGGTACGTCACACGACTCTGCCAGCAATCACTGGCATTGTTGGGAGAGTAGAGCAGCTCCGTACCGATGGGTAGGGGTACGGCAAGGGAAAGTTACCGGCGGTACAACATAGGGTGCGGGTGTGGCTGAAGGACGCGAGCACCGCGAATACCGCATGGAGGAGCTGGCCAAGGAGGCCGGCATCCCGGTGCGGACCGTGCGCTTCTACCGGGAGCGCGGACTGATCTCGCCGCCCCGCCGCGAGGGGCGCATCGCCTGGTACGACGACCACCACCTGGCCCGGCTGCGCACCATCACCGGCCTGCTGGAACGCGGCCACACCCTCACCGGCATCGCCGATCTCGCCCGCACCTTCGAGAGCGGCCGCGATGTCGCCGAGGTGCTGGGCCTGGGCGAGCCGACCGAGGAGACCCCGGTGCGCCTCACCCCCGAGCAGCTCGCGGACTACTTCGAGGGCGAGACCACCGCGGAGAACCTGGCCACCGCCCTCGAACTGGGCTATCTCGCCACCGACGGCGACGAGATCGTCCACATCAGCCGCCGCCTGCTGGAGGTGTCGTCCCAGCTGGTGCGGGAGGGAGTGCCGCTCGCGACCGTGCTCGCCGCCGGCCACCGCGTCCGCGAGCACGCCGACGCGCTCGCCGAACTCTTCGTGGGCGTCCTGGAGGGCCGGGGCGGCGACGAGACCGAACCGCCGCAGCTGCGGCCGCTGGCCCGCGCGGTGGTGGACGCCGAGCTGTCCATGGCGCTGGACCGGCGACTGCGCCGCGAAAGCGCCGACGAACCGCCGCGGAATCCCGCCCCCTGACGGGCGGTCACACGAAGACTGCTGCCGGGCGGACTCTCTCGATCTCGATCGCACGCCGGGATACTTCCCGGCCCGGACCGCCCGGCACTCTCCCCGTTCGCACGCTCTACTGTTCGAAGACCACCGTCACCGGCGCGTGGTCGCTCCACCGCTCACCGTGCGTCGCGGCCCGCTCGACCCAGCCCTTCACCGCGCGCCCGGCCAGTCCCGGCGTCGCCACCTGGTAGTCGATCCGCCAGCCGGTGTCGTTGTCGAAGGCCCGCCCCCGGTAGGACCACCACGAGTACGGCCCCTCCTCGTCGGGGTGCAGCGACCGCACGACATCGACGTACTCGGCCTCGTCGAAGACCCGGGTCAGCCACTCCCGCTCCTCGGGGAGGAAGCCGGAGTTCTTCTTGTTGCCCTTCCAGTTCTTGAGGTCCGCCTCCTGGTGTGCGATGTTCCAGTCGCCGCAGACCACCACCTCGCGGCCGTCGGCCGCGGCCCGCTTCTTCAGGCCCTTCAGATACGGGAGGAACGCGGCCATGAACCGCTCCTTCTCGTCCTGCTTCTCGGTCCCGACCTCACCGGAGGGCAGGTACAGGCTCGCGACCGTGACGCCCGGCAGGTCGATCTCCACGTACCGCCCGCTCGCGTCGAACTCCTCGCTCCCGGCGTCCCCGAACCCGCCGAACCCGATCTGCACGCGCTCCGGCGCACGCCGCGTGTAGAGGGAGACCCCGGCCCGACCCTTGGCGGCGGCCGGTGCGTGCACGGTGTGCCAGCCGGCCGGCTCACGTACCTCCTCGGGCAGCTGCTGCGGCTCGGCCCGCACCTCCTGGAGGCAGATCACATCGGCTTCGGTCAGGGCCAGCCACTCGACGAAGCCCTTCTTGGCGGCGGCACGGAGCCCGTTGACATTGACGGAGGTGACAGTCAGCATCCAGGCACGATACCGACATTCACCTCACGCATACATGTACGATAATCCGCATGAATATCCACCCTCGGCCTTTCGACCACCCCGACGCCGTCAAACTCAACGACCAGGTACAGCTCGAATACGCCGAGCGGTACGGGGACGAGGGCGATGTCACACCACTCGACCCCACGATGTTCGAGCCGCCGAACGGTCTGTACCTCCTCGCCTACGACGAGCGGGACCGCCCCGTGGCCACCGGCGGCTGGCGCACCCAGGACCACAACGACGAGGGCTACTCGGACGGCGACGCCGAGCTCAAGCGGATGTTCGTGATACCCGAGGGCCGGGGCAGTGGACTGGCCCGCCGCGTCCTGGCCGCCCTGGAGGACGACGCACGGGCGGCGGGCCGGGTCCGCATGGTGCTGGAGACCGGGGACCGGCAGCCCGAGGCGATCGCGCTGTACCTGTCCAGCGGCTACGTCCCCTGCGAGAAGTTCGGCCACTACCGCATGTACGAGAGCAGCCGCTGCTTCGCGAAACCGCTGCGGTAGCGGCCGTACCCCCGGACGTCAGGCATCGGCCCGGACGTCAGGCGTCGGCCGCGTACCGCCAGGCATCGGCCCGGACGTCAGGCATCGGCCGCGTACCGCCAGAACTCCCGCATCAGGGTGGGCGGGGTCGGTCCGGCCATCTCCAGCTGGGTCAGCAGGACGGTGACCAGGCCGGTGGCGGGCGTGAGGTGCCCCGCCGTGCCCGTGCCGCCCACCCAGCCGTAGCGCCCGGGAACGTTCCAGGGCTCGACGGCCTCGACGTCCACCGACCCTCCGAAGCCCCAGCCCTGCCCCTCCAGGAACAGCGTGCTGCTGTCGCGCTGCGCCCGCGTCAGATGGTCGGTGGTCATCAGCCGCACCGATTCCTCCGACAGCACCCGACGCCCGTCGCCGCTCCCCCCGTCTCCCCCGGCGAGCAGCATCCGGGCGAAGGCGTACCAGTCGTCGGCGGTCGAGACCAGCCCACCGGCGCCGGACGGGAACGCGGGCATACGGCTCCACTGCCCGTCCGGACCGTCGACCAGCTGGAGCCCACCACCCTCCGGACCGGCCCGGTAGTAACCGGCGAACCGGTCGGCCTTCTCCGCCGGCACCACGAATCCGGTGTCGGCCATCCCCAGCGGCTCGAACAGCCGCTCCGCCAGGAACTCGGCCAGCGACCGGTCCGCGACCCGGGCGATCAGCACCCCGAGGATGTCGGAGCAGGTGTTGTACAGCCAGACCTCGCCCGGCTGGTGGAGCAGCGGGATACGGGACAGCGCGGCCATCCAGGCGTCCGGCTCCGGAACGGTCTGCGGCTGCGGCGGCCCCTGCTTCAGCTCGCTGAACAGCAGCCCGACCGCGGGCAGCGAGAAGTCCGACGGGAAGCCGTACCCGGCCCGGAAGGTGAGCAGGTCCTCCACCGTGATGACCCGGTCGGCCGGAACCACGTCGTCGACCGGGGCGGACGGCGTACGGACCACCATGGGTGCCGCCAGCTCCGGCAGCCACTGCCGGACCGGCTCGTTCAGCGCGATCCGGCCCTCCTCGACCAGCATCATGACCGCGGCGGCGGTGATGGGCTTGGTCATCGACGCGATGCGGAAGATCGAGTCCCGGCCCATCGGGACCGTGCCCTGCGCATCGGCCGATCCGACGGCCACCACCTCGACCCGGTCCCCCCGGGCCACCAGCCCCACCGCGCCGGGTGCCGCCCCGTCGCCGACGTACTCGTTCAGGACATCGTTCAGATTGGTCATCGGTCCACCTTCCCGCTCATGCTCCCGGAAAGCAGGACCGCCGCACCGCCCGGAACTCATCGGCCCGGAACTCGTCGTCCCAGAACTCATCGGCCCGGAACTCGTCGGCCCGGGTTCAGCGCACCCGGCCGACACCCACGTAGAAACCGCTGCGCTCCTGCACGGGCGCGGGCTCGTCGCGGTACCACTCAGTGGCGAAGACCAGTCCGGGCCCGACGAGCTCCAGCCCCTCGAAGAAGGGCTCCACCTCGCTCCGGGTACGCATCCGCAGCGGGATCGCCCCCTTCTTGTACGTGGCCTCGGTCTCGGCCTTCAGCTCCGGGTGCTGGTCGGCCGTGCCGTGCGAGAGCACCAGGAAGCTGCCCGCCGGCAACGCGTCGACCAGGGTGCGGGTGATGGCGTACGGGTCCTCGTCGTCCGGCAGGAAGTGCAGCAGCGCGATCAGGGACAGGGCGACCGGCCGGTCGAAGTCCAGCAGCCCGCGGGCGTGCTCGACGATCGCCTCCGGATTGCGCACATCCGCGTGGATGTAGTCGGTGGCCCCCTCCGGCCTGCTGATCAGCAGCGCCTCCGCGTGCCGCAGGACGATCGGGTCGTTGTCCGCGTAGACGATCCGGGCGGACGGGGTGATGTCCTGGACCACCTGGTGCAGATTGGGCTCGGTGGGGATGCCGGTGCCGATGTCGAGGAACTGATCGACCCCGTTGCGCGCCAGCCAGGCGGCGGCCCGGTGCATGAAGGCCCGGTTCCGCGCCGCGTTGCCCCGCGCCTCCGCGGGCAGCTTCTCCGCCACCTGCTGATCGACCGGATAGTTGTCCTTGCCGCCCAGGAGCCAGTCGTAGACGCGGGCGGGGTGGGGCCTGCTGGTGTCGATCCGGAGCCCGGGCTTGTCGACCGTCACTGGGCGCTCCTCTCGGTGCGGAGAATTCGGAAGAATTCGCGAGCGGGTAACGCGTTCAGCGTAGGCGACGCGCACCACGGAACGTCGACCGGAACCCCCTTGCCTCGAAGCGCACTTCAACATCCACGCTCCATCTCCGGATCCGGCCGCGGAACGACAGCGGCCGGATCCGGAGAGGACAGCCATGAAGCACCGCACCACCCGTCAGAGCGGCGGCGCAGCCGCGGTACGGAATGCGAACCGCTGCGGCTTGCTCCGCACTGCCTCAAGGCTCGTACCGAGCAAGCCGACTCTGCCGGCCAGCCCGCCGGCCAGTCCGCCGGCCAGGCAGGGCTTCCCCACGCCGGGAACAGGCCGAACCGCGACGGTCGTCGGTGTCACCGGCCGGCGGAGGCCGCTTCGCGCCCGGCGACCGGGGGCCGGTGCGCAGGGGCGAGGGCGGGAGGCTTGCGGGGCAGCAGAAGGACCGGGACCAGAGTCACCGCGGTGAAGGCGACCGCCCACCAGAAGGACTGGCGAAAGGCGTCATTGACCGAAGCACCGTGCGGTCGCCCGCCCGTGAGGCCCTGCTGCAGTACGGTCGCGACGACAGCGGTGCCGATCGAGCCACCGAGACGCTGGAAGATGTTCATCGCGCTCGAAGCACGCGGCATCGCCGCCGGAGGCAGTGAACGGTAGGCGGCGGCCAGGCTGGGCAGGGTGACCACCCCCACCCCGATGCCACGCACCGTCATCGCGGCGGCCGGCAGCAGCCAGCCGGAACCGCTGTCCAGCATCACGAACGGGACGGTGCCGATCAGTGTGAGGACCACGCCCACCAGTGCGAGCGACCCGGGACTCAGCCGGTCGGTCGCCCGGCCCGCGACGACCACCGCGATGACGTAGCCGACACCCTGCGGGGCCAGCATCAGGCCGGCCTTCAGGACGCTGTCGCCAAACCGGGCCCGACAAAGGCGATCGGCGAGGCCCAACTGGCCTCGATGCTGGGCCGGGTGGACCTGGACGATCCCGCGATCGACGCGATCGTCGAGCGTGGCATCAGCATGTTCATCCGGGCCTACGGAAGGACGTGACCGGGCAGCGGGACCGCGGCGGGACATCACCCAGTCCCGTGAGGAGTCGAGGCTCCTCGGCGAACCGTTGAACCGGGGGGCCACGAAGCGCGCGAGCAGTTCGAAGCTGCGCTCGGTGTTCTCCCGGGACGCCCGGTCCGCGCTGGTACCGAGCAGCTTGCCGAAGCCGCCACTGGACCCGTAGAGCCGCTCGATGCCCTCCGACCGACGGCCGAGCAGCGGCAGCAGTGCCACAGCCGATCGGAACGCCCTTCCAGGAACGCCCTCCAGTGGCATCACTCCCGGAACGACGAAGATCGCCTCCCGGCCGCCGCCGGAACGAGCTGGATCTCCCACTTCACCGCGAGACTGCTGTAAGGCGCGCCGTCCCGACTCCTGGCGGCGGGCGATGAAGTCTCCTTCCGCACAGTCGAGGACCTTGCACCGCAGCCGAAGAGGACTGTGCACGGCCGTCCTCCAGGGCCCTGGAAGCACCCGGCCGTTGGGGCCGCGGGCTCTGATAAGTTCCATTGTTCGATCCACCGGCGACGATCTGAATCCGCCAGTGGTATGGGGAGGGGGCTCCGTGGACCGAGTGCCGTCAAGACTGCGCAAGCCGTTGTTCATAGGGCTGCCGCTCGTGCTGCTCGTCACCGGGGTGGTGCTCTTCTCGGGGGGTGACGACCGGCCGGACGAGCATGGTCATGCGGCGGCGAACCGGGCGCAGTTGAAGCATGCCTGTGCTGGGCTGCTGCCGTACGAGGAGCTTCGGGGCCTCGTACCCGATGACGTCGCGGGCGAGGTGAGTCAGTACGGCACCGTGCTCGATCCCGGTGAGGACAGCCACTCCCTGGTGAACTGCTCCGTCGCCTGGCCGGGGCACGGATCGGTGCGGGTGCAGGCCGTCGCGCTCATCTCCGAGATGCCGATGACGTTGCGGGCCGAGGACATCCTGCCCGGCGCCGACAACGACGGGTACGAGGCGCCCGGAGTCACCGGCCGGGTGGACGATCGCGGGCGGCCATGGGTCGTCGCCGAGTGCCCCGGCGGGCTGACGGGGCGGGCCCGCGAGGCGTCGGGAATGTACGTCACGGCCGATGTCGATCTGCCCGTTCCCGGCAAGGGGAAGCCGGCCGGGTATCTCCACGACTTCCGTACCGCGGTCCACGTCGCCAACGGGATCACCGCCGCGCAGAAGTGCGGCGGCTCCCCGCTGAAGCCGCCCACCCGGGTCCTCGACACCTACGAGGCCCATGTCACCCAGGACGCGGACGGCGGCAACATCGAGGTCGTGGGGATCCACGAGCCGGGTCTGGGTGTCAAGAAGTGCCGTGGGGTCGGCAGGCGAGCGGGATTCCCCGGCAGGTGGACCGCCGGCGGTGATCTGCAGGACTCGCGGCTGGTGAGCGTCTGCACGGCCACGGTCCTGAACCGCGAGGACCCGTTGGACACCGATCCGACACCACCCGACGGTGCGGTCGTCGAGGTCTCTGCGGCGAGCTGGTCCGGGCCGCTCAGGGAGTCGGCCGACGCCCAGTACGAACGCTCCGGTGACAGCTTCGGCTTCCGCCACGGGAAACGGACCAGGGACATCCCGGACTCGGGCCTGCGCGAACTCGCCCTGTGGGCAGGGTCGGAATGCGCCGCGGGCAGCACGTACCACCGGGTCACCGTCCGCATGGAGACCAACGACCTCGGTGCGGACACGCTCACCGAGGCGGAGCGGACCAAGTACTCCAAGGACGCCCGCAAACTGATGGACAGCTATCTCGCCGACCCCGACGGCTGGCCCCGGCAGCAGGGGTGTCATGAATCCAAGGTCCTGGGAGAGGTGGAGGGATGGCGGTGAGACGGACCGTCGTGCGGTCGGTCGTGGCCCTGTTCGCAGCAGCCATCGCCGTCGCCGGGTATCTCCAGGTGCACGGCGACTTCCAGCGCTGGAGCGACGAATCGGCGCTCGACGGAGCCTGCGACGGCCTGCTCGACCGGAACGTGGTGCGCGGCGCCCTCGGAACGGGAGCCGTCGAGATCGAGAACGAAAGACGCGGCGCGGGTCTGGTGGGCTGTGAGGTGCACGTCTACGACGGCGGCGCCGTCGAGATCCGCATCCTCGACACCCCACAGACCGGAAGGCGTCCGGAATCCCTCTTCACGGACTCTCCGAGAGCGTTCGCCGTGCCGGTCGGCCACGGGTGGACAGGGCTCTTCGGAGCCAGAGCGAAAGGCAATGCAACAGCGGATCTCTTCAGCGCCGCCGAGTACGAGGACGCGACCACGAGTCTGGTCCTGAAGTGCACCGGGACAAGCAGTGCCAAGGGCTTGTACATATCCGTCACGACAGATGGCGGCGCGTCACTGGACGACCCGGCCGAAAGGCCGCAGTTCACCAGGATCGCCACCTCCATCGCGTCCAGGGCCTCGAAGGCCCGGCACTGCGGAGCCGAACTCGGGAAGCCCGTCAGCAGCCTCGACCTGCCGGTGACCGAGGACGATTACGAGCCGCTCGGCACGGCGGAGGGAACCTGCTCCGGCATTCCCGCCGCACACGGCATGGCGATCGGCACCGAGACGGCCCGCGGGGGCGCCCCGCACGAGACGTGCCTGCTCGCCGACGCCGACCACAGGACGCGCTACGAACTCGAAGCGGACTTCGGCCCCTACGCGCAACAGCAGTTGTTCCTCGCCTCGGAGAATTCCTTCGAGGGCACACCGGACTCCGACACACCCGCGCATCAGCGCGACCGCGGTGGCCGGATGAGCTGGACATCGGCCACGTGCCCCGACGGCCAGGCCCTGTTCACCCTGCGGCCGTCGGCCGATGGGGGCGAGCGTCGCAAGTACCCCGTAAGCGACGCGGACCTCGCTTACGAACGTGCGGCACTGCGGGCCTTCGCCGAGCGCTCGGCGAAGGGCCACGGGTGTTCCGCCCCGGTCACGCCGTGACATGACGAGCAACCGCCCACCGGCCACCGGGCCCCGAGCCCGGCGGCCGGCCCGTCACTTCAAGGGCGTCGGCATGGACATCGGCAACCCGACGCGCCGCCGAGCACCCGGCCAGGTGGCCCGGACGATCCTGATTGCGATCACGGTGACCATCGGAAGCCAGGACATCCTGGAGACCTGGCTCTACGAGCGCAGCGGCAGTCGCCTCGCCGACGCCGACTTCGAGTGCCGGCTTCGGGTGCCGGCTTCGGGTGCCGGCTTCGGGTACCGGCTTCGAGCCCATTCCGGCTCCCCCCGGATCGCGACCGGTCCCACGCCCCCGCACCACTCGACATGGGGCGGCATCCGCCGGCCAACCCGCGGACCCCATACGCCGCAGTCCACCACCCCGAACAGACATTGAACGACCCCTGACACGACGAAGATCCCGCCCGATCTTTCGATCGGACGGGATCTCGTGTGTGCGGTGGACCTGTGGGGATTTGAACCCCAGACCCCCTCGATGCGAACGAGGTGCGCTACCAGACTGCGCCACAGGCCCTTGCAACGAGTGAAACTCTAGCACCCCCGACGGGGTGCTCGGAAATCCGGTCCGTGCTGGTCAGCCGTGGCGGCGGTGCAGCGGGTCCGGAGCGGGCTCACTCATTGGCGGCCCGGGGGCGGTCCCCGTCCTCGTACTGGTCGAAGAGCGGGGTCCGGCCCCGGTCTCGGGTGCGGCGGGAATGGTTGGTGCGCTGGCGCGGCGCCGGGTCGACCGGGGGTGCCGCGGGGTGCGAGGTGCCCGTCTGGGTGGGCTCGGCGGCGCTGGAGCGGGCCGCGCTCCAGGTCTCCGGGTTGCCGACCTCGACGCCGCCGGTGGCGCGCGGGGCGACCGGGGCGGTGACGTAGGTCGGCAGCGGGACCGGGACCGGCTCCCAGCTGTCGCCCTGGGTCCGGCCGCGTTCGCGCTGCTGGTCGACCCATTCCGCGTGGTCCGTCTGCTCGACCAGGGCGCGGCGGCCGGCCTCCTGCGGGGAGACTGCGGGCGTGGGCTCCGGCTCGGGGCGGCGCGCTTCGGGCTCCTCGTCGGGCTCGGCGGCGGCCGCCGCGTCCGGCTGGTGCCTGCGGGGGCGGTTCTCGCGCAGGTGCTGCGCCGCCACCTCGGCCCGGCGGCGGTCCATGGTGAAGGCGAACCGGCGCCGCTCCTGGGCCCGCAGATGCACGATGTACGTGCTCAGCAGAACGGCCGGAACCGCGGGTGCCCAGAGGAAGTGCAGGCCACCGACCGCCGCGACGACCGCGCCGAGGGTGAAGGCCAGGAAGAGGATCACGGTGGTGCGCCGTCGGCGCGCGAGGACTTGGAGGCGCTGCGCGCGCCGGACGCGCTCGGCGTCCGTTCCGCTGGGGCGCGGACGGGCTCGTCGGGCGGGGGCCGGTGCCGGTTCGAGGCGCTCCTCGGCGGCGCGCGCCGGGTCGTGCGCCCGGGCTTCAGTCTGCACCTCGGGCGCGGCGAAGGCCCGGACGTCCACGGAGACCATTCGGTCCGTGGCGACGTCCGGGTCGGCGTCGGGCTCCGCCTCCTCGGCGGTGCGCTCCCGCAGCTCCTTGGCGTACCGGCGCTCCATCGCCGCCCGTCCGGACAGCAGCCGGATGGCGGTGCTGAAGCGTTCCGTCGGACGGGCTTCGTTGAGCTCGTCCTGCCTGCGGAGCCACATCGGCACCAAGTAGGCGGCCCAGGCCCCGACGATGACTGCGTAGATGAGGCCGCTGCTGCTCACGTCTCACACCGTAGAGGGGTTTGCGCGGGGGCATCCGCCAATTGGCCCGGTGTGTCGCACGTTCCGGCTGATATCACGGACTTTTTTTGCGATTGTTCGGATCAACCATGGGTGTTTGTGCGTTCGCCATCGGTCAACCGCCGATCAATATCGAACACTTATTTTATTTCCCGTGGCGTTCCAGGTCGCGTCCGGTGCCAGCGCCGTAGCATCCCGTCGGGCACTTCCTCCGCGGTGAGCGCGTAGATGAGGTGATCCCGCCAGGCACCGTCGATGTGGAGATAGCGCGGGCGCAGGCCCTCCTCGCGGAATCCCAGTTTCTCCACGACCCTTCTGCTGGGCCCGTTCTCCGGCCGAATGCACACCTCGATCCGGTGCAGTCCGACCGTGCGGAAGCAGTGGTCGACGGCGAGGGCGACCGCGGTCGGCATCACGCCCCGGCCGGCCACCGCCTGGTCGACCCAGTAGCCGACATGGCCCGAGCACATCGAGCCCCAGGTGATCCCGGCGACCGTCAGCTGACCGACCAGCCGGCCCTCGTACTCGATGGCGAACGGCAGCATCCGGCCCGCGTTGGCCTCGGCGCGCAGGTGGCGGATCATCTGACGGTACGTGGGGCGCTGGGCCACCGGTCCGCCCGGGGCGGGCGGCGGCACCGTCGCCTCCCAGGGGCGCAGCCAGTCACGGTTGCGCCGGTTGACCTCGCGCCACATGCGCTGGTCGCGCAGTTTGATCGGGCGGAGCACGATCGCGCCGTCGCTGAGGACCACCGGCCAGGTCGGGACGTTCAGCTCGGGCTCCCCGGTCGGGGGTGATCGCCGCCGCGCAACTGGTCGACGGCGTGCACCAGGAGACGGGTGAGGACGGCGAGTCCGTCGCGCACCCCGCCGGTGGAGCCCGGCAGGTTCACGATGAGGGTGCCGCCCGCGACGCCCGCCAGGCCCCTGGAGAGCGCGGCGGTGGGGACCTTCTCGCGGCCCTCGGCACGGATCGCCTCGGGAATTCCGGGGATCTCGTGGTCCAGGACGCGGCGGGTGGCCTCGGGGGTTCGGTCGGTGGGCGAGATGCCCGTACCGCCGGTCGTGACGATGACGCCGTACCCCGCGGCCACTCCTGCCCGCAGGGCCTGTTCGACCGGGTCGCCGTCGGGCACGACCTGCGGTCCGTCGACGGCGAAACCGAGCTGCGTGAGCGCCTCGGAGATCAGGGGGCCGCCCCTGTCGGCGTAGACGCCGGCCGAGGCGCGGTTGGAGGCGGTGACGACGAGGGCGGCGTAGGGGGCGGTCAACGCGCCGCCGGGCGGGGGCTCGGACGGCCGGGCATCGCCCGGCTGCCCCGTCCCGGGCGCCGTCACGCGCCCGCTCCGTCCGCCTCGGCGCGCCGGAAGTCCTCGGTGCGCCGAAGGTCCTCGGTACGCCGGTAGTCCTCAGTGCGCCGGGGATCCTCGGTACGCCGGAGGTCCTCGGTACGCCGGTAGTCGCCGGACTTGCCGCCGGACTTCGACTCGACCCGTACGTCTGTGATGACCGCCGACTTGTCGACCGCCTTGATCATGTCGATCACGGTGAGCGCGGCGACGGATACGGCGGTCAGGGCCTCCATCTCGACGCCGGTGCGGTCCGTGGTCTTCACGGTGGCCGTGATCTCCACCGCGTCGTCGGCGACACCCAGGTCGACCGTGACACCGGAGACGGCCAGCGGGTGGCAGAGCGGGATCAGGTCGGGGGTGCGCTTGGCTCCCATGATCCCGGCGATCCGGGCGGTCGCGAGGGCGTCGCCCTTGGGGACGCCCTCGCCGCGCAGCAGCTCGACGACGCGCGGCGAGACGAGGACCCGGCCGCTCGCGCGGGCCACCCGCGCGGTGACGTCCTTCTCCGAGACGTCGACCATGCGGGCCGCGCCCGCCTCGTCGATGTGCGTCAGCCTGTTCTGCGTACTCAACTAACTCCGCCTCGCGGTAGGGCGCCGGTTGCCCGCCAGGGCCTGTCCGCCGGACAGGCCCTGGGCCCGCACCGGGGTGCGGGCCGGGGGCCCGGGGATGTCCCCGGGAAGGCACAGCGCCAGACACCGTACCGCCACCGCCCCGGGATCAGCGGAGCAGGATCACCTCGGTGTCCGTGCCGGGCTCGGCGGAGGTGACGTCCTCGGGCAGCACGATGAGCGCGTCCGACTGGGCGAGGGCCGCGATCAGATGCGAACCGGAACCGCCGACCGGGGTGACCGTGCCGGCCTCCGCGTCGTACGTACCGCGCAGGAACTGGCGCCTGCCGGACGGCGACGAGAGTGCCTTGTCCGCTTCGAGCGTGGCCCGGACGGTGGGGCGGTTCACGTCCTTGAGGCCCATCAGGGCACGGATCGCGGGCCGTACGAACAGCTCGAAGGAGATGTACGACGAAACGGGGTTGCCCGGCAGCGCCAGCAGCGGGGTGTGGTCCGGGCCGATCGAGCCGAAGCCCTGCGGCTTGCCCGGCTGCATGGCGAGCTTGCGGAAGTCGATGCCGCTGCCCGGCTCGTCCTCGTCGCCCACCGAGGACAGGGCCTCCTTGACGACGTCGTACGCGCCGACGCTGACGCCTCCGGTGGTGACGACGATGTCGGCCCGGATCAGCTGGTCCTCGATGGTGGCGCGGAGCGTGTCGGCGTCGTCGGTGACGGCGCCGACCCGGTAGGCGATCGCTCCGGCGTCCTTGGCCGCGGCCGTGAGCGCGAAGCTGTTCGAGTCGTAGATCCGGCCGCCGGTCAGCTCCTCGCCGGGCTGGACCAGCTCGCTGCCGGTGGAGATGACGACGACGCGCGGCCGGGGCCGCACCTTCACCGTCGAGCGGCCGATCGCGGCGAGCAGGCCGATCTGCGGCGGGCCGATCACCGATCCGGCGCTCAGCGCCAGATCGCCCGGCCTCACGTCGCTGCCGCGGGCCCTGACATGGGCGCGGGCCTCGACCGGGCGGTGCACCCGGACCTCGCCGCCCGCCCCTTCCGGGTCCTCCCGCAGGGAGCGCATGGTGTCGGCGGGGCCGCCGCCCGTACCGCCGTCGGTCCACTCGACCGGGACCACGGCCTCGGCACCGGCCGGCAGCGGGGCACCGGTCATGATCCGGGCGGCCTCGCCGGGGCCGAGGCTCCGGTCGCCGGCCAGTCCGTCGCTGCCCGCCGCGACGTCACCGACGACGGTGAGCACCGCGGGGAACTCCTCGTCGGCGCCCTCGACATCGGCGACCCGGACCGCGTAGCCGTCCATCGAGCTGTTGTCGAAGGGCGGCAGGGCGATCTCCACCATGACGTCCTCGACCAGGACGCAGCCCTGGGCGTCGTGCAGTTGCAGCTCGATGGGTTCGAGCGGTCGCACCGCGCCGAGAATGTCGTCCAGGTGCTCATCCACCGACCAGATCGTGCTGCTCAAGGTGCTACATCTCCTCAGTGACGTAACTGCGGAGCCAGGTCTTGAAGTCCGGGCCCAGGTCTTCACGTTCGCACGCGAGTCTGACAATGGCACGGAGGTAATCGCTACGGTCACCGGTGTCATAGCGGCGGCCCTTGAAGACGACGCCGTGCACCGGGCCGCCCGCCTTCTCGTCCTCGGCGAGGAGCTGGAGGGCGTCGGTGAGCTGGATCTCGCCGCCGCGGCCGGGCTCGGTCCTGCGCAGTATCCCGAAGACGGCGGGGTCCAGGACGTAACGGCCGATGATGGCGAGGTTGCTGGGCGCCTCGGCCGCGTCGGGCTTCTCGACGAGGCCGGTGATGCGCACCACGTCGCCCTCGGCGGTGGGCTCGACGGCGGCGCAGCCGTACTGGTGGATCTGCTCCGGCGCGACCTCCATCAGCGCGATGACGCTGCCGCCCTCGCGCTCCTGGATCTCGACCATGCGGGCCAGCAGCGGGTCGCGCGGATCGATCAGGTCGTCGCCGAGGAGCACCGCGAACGGCTGGTCCCCCACGTGCGGTGCGGCGCACAGCACGGCGTGGCCGAGGCCGCGCGGGTCGCCCTGGCGGACGTAGTGCATGGTGGCCAGGTCGCTCGACTCCTGGACCTTCTTGAGCCGTTCGGCGTCTCCCTTGCGGGTGAGCGCGGACTCCAGCTCGTAATTGCGGTCGAAGTGGTCCTCCAGCGGACGCTTGTTGCGTCCCGTGATCATCAGCACGTCGGAGAGACCGGCGGTCACCGCTTCCTCGACGACGTACTGGATCGCGGGCTTGTCGACCACAGGCAGCATCTCCTTGGGAGTGGCTTTGGTGGCCGGCAGGAAGCGGGTACCGAGTCCCGCGGCCGGAATGACAGCCTTGCTGATCCTGGGGTGCGACTGAGTCATGCGCAGAACCATAACCGGTGCGTATGTGAGGAAGATGAGGCTCCGGTTAACTTTGTAGGCCTATACGCACATATGAGAGATCCGGGGGTGCCCCTTGAGCACGGAGATGTCCCGAAAGGCGCTGCTCAGACGTGAACTGCTGGCCGCACGGCGCCTTCTGACCAGGGAAGACGTAGAAAACGCCGCAGTGGTTCTGTCCCGGCGCGCATCGGATCTCCCGGAACTGTCCGGGGCCCGTACCGTCGCCGCGTACGTCTCGGTGGGCACCGAGCCCGGTACCCGCGCGCTGCTCGACGCGCTGCGCGCCCGGGGGGTGCGGGTGCTGCTGCCGGTGCTCCTCGCGGACAACGATCTGGACTGGGCTCCGTACGAAGGGGCCGGGCACCTCGTCCGGGCCGGCCGGGGACTGCTGGAGCCGGACGCGGAGCCGCTGGGCCGCGAAGCCGTGCTGGAGGCCGACGCGGTCCTGCTGCCGGGGCTCGCGGTGGACGCGCGGGGCATGCGGCTCGGCCGCGGCGGCGGCAGCTACGACCGGGTGCTGGCACGGCTCGCGGCGGCGGGCGCGCATCCGGCGCTGATCGTCCTGCTGTACGACGACGAGGTGGTCGCGCAGGTCCCGGAGGAACCGCACGACCACCCCGTCGATGTGGTGGTGACACCGGCGGCGAGCCGCCGGACGAGCCGCTAGGGTCTGCCCGACAGACCCTAGGGCCGTCCGGCGGCTCTCGCCCTCAGGGCTTGAGGGTCAGGGTGTCGGTGGTCGACTTGCCGACGGCGTTGGTGCCGAAGGACCAGTCGAGCAGTTCACCGTTGACCCACTTGTCGGTCTGGTCGGTGTAGTGCGCGCTGAACGCGTGCCCGGAGGCGCCGGTGAGGTTGATCCAGCGGGACTTGTCCCAGTCCCCCACGTTGACCACCATCCGCATCGACGGAACCCAGACGACCTCGTAGCCGCCCGCCGCGTTCCAGCCGGTGGCGTTCACCGCGGCCTCGCCGCCGCCCAGGTTCCACGGGCCCCGGTTGAGCGCCCGCTGGAGCAGGCCGGGACCTTCGGTGCCCAGGGTCTGGTTCTTCAGGGTCAGCTGGTGCAGCCGGCCCCAGCTCCAGGTGCTGATGTCCTTGCCGAGCTTGGCGGTCAGCTCCCAGCGGGCGTCCTCCATGGCGCGGGCGAAGAGCTGGTCGCGGTTGTCCGTCGCGTCGTCCCGGCCGCTCTTCGGCGCCTTCCACCAGTCGCTGTTCTGGTCGTCCATCAGATCGGCGACCACCTGGTACCAGCGGTCACCGCCGTCGGGCTGGGCGGAGTCCGCGGCGCGCTGGCCGCACTCGCGCACCAGCCTGTGCTGCTCGTCCACCGGACCCGAACCGCCGGCCCTGGGCACGTTGAGGCACTCGCCCTCGACCCGCAGCTCCTTGGGCAGCTTGTTACCGAAGGCCAGCTTGAGGATGTTGCGCCAGACCGCGTTGAAGTACGCGGCCGCGGCCGAGTCGGACTCCTGGGTGTAGTCCCAGCCCTCCAGGAGCTTCTGCGCCTCGCGGACGCTCTTGTCCGAGATGTTGATCTTCATCAGCTCGGGCACCAGCAGCGCGGCGATCTCGCTGGTGTTGTCCATCTGCATCTTCTGCATGTCTTCGGTCGAGATCTTCCCGCCGCCCTTGATCTTCGACTGGATGAGGTCGTCGATCCGCTGGCTGCGGCTGCCGTAGCCCCAGTCCTTGGTCAGCAGGTGCGGGTACTTCTTCTCGTCGATGACGGCCTGGTTGGCGGTGACGATGTAGCCGCGCTTCGGGTCGTACTCGTAGGGCAGCTCGTCGAACGGGATCGGGTCCTTCTCCCAGCCGTACTTCGAGGACCAGCCGGGGCTGGGCATCGTGCCGTCGCCCTTGAGGCGGACCGGGATCTTCCCGGGCGCCTGGTAGCCGATGTGTCCCTCGGTGTCGGCGTAGATCAGGTTCTGCGAGGGGACCTCGAAGTGCTCGGCCGCCGCCCGGAAGGTCTTGAAGTCCTTGGCCCGGTTCAGCTCGAAGACGGCGTCCATGGACTTGCCCGGCTCCAGCGCGGTCCACTTCAGGGCGACCGCGTAGCCGTCGGCCCGGTCCGGGGCCGCGTTGGTGACGGGGGCCTTCTGGCCGACCTTCTCCATCTCGCTGCTGCGGTCGGAGACCAGCGGGCCGTTGTTGGTCTCGCGGACGGTGATCGTCCGGTCCTTGCCGCCCGCCACCTTGATGACCTCGTCGCGGACGGTGAAGGGCTTGACCTTGCCGTCGTACAGGTAGCCGTCGCCGGAGACCTTCTCCAGGAAGAGGTCGGTGACGTCGGCGCCGAGGTTGGTGAAGCCCCAGGCGATGTCCTGGTTGTGACCGATGATCACGCCGGGCATGCCGGAGAAGGTGTAGCCCGCGGTGTCGTACTGGCACTTAGCGCTGATCTCGCGGCAGTGCAGGCCCATCTGGTACCAGAGCGAGGGCAGCTGCGGCGCCAGGTGCGGGTCGTTGGCGAGCAGCGGCTTGCCGGTCGTCGTGTAGTCGCCGGAGACCACCCAGGAGTTGGACCCGATGCCGTTGCCGTTCGGGCCGAGCAGCGCCGGGATCTGGTCGAGGGTGTCGGAGAGCGAGGAGAGCTGGGTGTTCAGGCCCTCGGTGGCGCCCTGCGCGGTGTCCGAGCCGATGTTGTCGGACGGGGTCGCGTCCGGGTCGTACTTCCCGGTGACCGGGGAGACCGCGCCCTGGTCGACGATCGGGCGGTGCTTCTCGTACGGGTACGGCGGGTAGAGGTCCTCGATCTGCTTCGCGTCGAGCCTGCTGGCCATCAGCGAACGGTCGATCTCGTCCTGCATGTTGCCGCGCAGGTCCCAGGCCATGGCCTTGAGCCAGGCGACCGAGTCGACCGGGGTCCACTCGGTCGGCCGGTAGTCGTTGGTGAAGCCGAGGGCCGCGTACTCGACGGAGATGTCCTTGCCGTCACGCCCCTTGAGGTAGGCGTTCACGCCGTCCGCGTACGCCTGGAGGTTCTTCTTGGTCTCCTCGGACAGGACGTTGTCGTACTCCTCCTGCGCGACCTTGCGCCAGCCCAGCGTGCGCAGGAAGGAATCCGTCTCGACCTGCCCGGAGCCGAACATCTCGGAGAGCCGGCCGGCCGTCATGTGGCGGCGGACGTCCATCTCCCAGAAGCGGTCCTGCGCCTGGACGAAGCCCTGGGCGCGGAAGAGGTCGGCGTCCGTGTCGGCGTACAGCTGCGGGATTCCGTAACTGTCGCGTTTGACGTCCACGTTCCCGTCGAGGCCGTCGAGCTTCGTCGACCCCGTCGTCTGCGGGTACGAGGCCCGCACGGTGGATACGGACCAGAACGCCCCGTAACCGATACCCGCGACGAGCGCCAGCACCAGAACGATCACGATCAGGCGGGCACGTCGCCCCTTCTTCCTGCCGGTCTTCGCACCGGCGGAACCGGTGGTGCCGGTGGAACCGGAAGAGGCGGTTGTGTTGGCGGGCATCGCTGTCCTTCGAGGGGCAGGTGGTCCTGGGAGTGCAGGAGCAACCATAGGCGCAGCGCCGGGACGGCTCTGACGCGGTATCGGGATGATTCGAATTGCGTAGCGATCGTACGAATGCTCGAAGGCATCAAGAAAACGTTAAAGATTAGGTAAGGTAACGAAGTACCGGCCGCCAACGGCCGATGCCGAGGGTCGATCTGATCGGACGGTGCGATCAGATCGGGCCGCCCGATCGGATCGCACCGGGCGAGACGATAGCGACATTATATACGTGATTGGGATGGAGTGGATTTAATGGCAAAGGAATTTAAAACACAAAA